>DATMJX010000099.1:0-6628 GCA_035553715.1 Methylibium sp. | reverse complement strand
GTCGCGACGGTGGCGAGCGGGCCGGGGCATGGAAGGCAAGCGACGTGGCATCGAGGGCATTGATCGCGAATCGTGGAAGTCAAGCCGGACATGTGGCTTTACGAACTGTTGCCATGCGCCGCGTCAGGTGTGCTGCGCGAGGGCTGCTGCCGCCGTCCGGCGTGCCGCCGTGAGGCGGGTGTCTTGATCCCGATTCAACCACACATTCACTGTCGGAGAACTCCATGGAACTCAAGAAGGAACTGCTGTCGATCAAGCTCGGTGACCTGCTGCCGTCGGCGCGCAACGTGCGTCGGCATGCGCCTGGCGAGGTGCAGACGCTGGCGGCGCTGATCGCGTCGCAGGGGCTGCTGCATCCGCTGATCGTGACCGAACGCCTGGGCGGGCGCGGCGCGTCCCGCAGGCTGCGCTTCGAGGTCGTCGCGGGCGAGCGGCGCCGCCGGGCCCTGCTGCTGTTGCAAGTCGAGGGGCGTCTGCCCGCGGACCATGAGGTGCCGTGCGAACTGGTGCCGCCCGAGCGGGCGCTGGAGATCAGCGTGGCGGAGAACAGCGGGCGCGAGGCGCTGCACCCGGCCGACGAGTTCGAGGCTTTCAAGGCGATGGTCGACGAGGGCCGAGGCATCGAGGACGTGGCGGTGCGCTTCGGCGTGACCCCGCTGACCGTGCAGCGCCGGCTCAAGCTGTCGGCGCTGTCGCCCAGGCTGCTGGCGCTTTACCGGGAGGACGGCATCAACCTCGACCAGCTGATGGCGCTGGCGCTGAGTGACGAGCACGCCGTGCAGGAGATGGCCTGGTTCGAGGCGCAGCCCTGGGAGCGCGAGCCCGCGGCGATCCGCCGCCGGCTGAGTGCTGGCGAGGTCGAGGCGGCGACGAGCGCGCTGGCCCGCTTCGTCGGCATCGAGGCCTACGAGGCCGCGGGCGGGGTGGTGCGGCGCGACCTGTTCGACGATGCGCAGAGCCGCTTCCTGTCGGACCCGGCGCTGCTGGAGAGGCTTGCCGCCGAGAAGCTCGAAGCGCACGCCGCGACGATCCGGGCCGATGCCACGGAGGGTTGGAAGTGGGTCGAAGCGCGCCTGTCGCTCGACCACCAGGGGCTGCGCGCGTTCGTGCCCTGCGAGCACCGGCCCCGCCGTCCGAACCAGGAGGAGGCGGCCGCGCTCGCCGAGCTGACCCAGCGGGACCAGGAACTCGATGCCGAGGAAGAGGCGCTGATGGACAGCGGCGAGGCGACTGGCGACGACTGGGAGCGCATCGGCCTGGAGCAGGAGGAGATCGAGGCACGGCGCAAGGCGATCCAGCTCGGGCTGCGCACCTGGTCGGAGGGTCAGCGCCGCCGCGCCGGGGTCATCGTGACCGTGAGCCGCACCGGGGACCTGGAAGTGATCCGCGGGCTGATGCGGCCTGAGGATCGCAAGCCTGCCGCCGACGAGGGGCGGCCGGCCGACGAGGCGGTCCATGATCGAGGAGACGGGGCAGGGCGCGCGGCTTCCGCCAACACCCCGGCTGGGGGCTCACCCGAGCGGCGGGAAGCCGCCCTGCCCGAGAGTCTGGCCCGTCGGCTCGCGGCGCATCGCACGATGGCGTTGCAGGCTTCGCTGCTCCGGCAGGTGCCGGTGGCCCTGGCCGTGTTGACCCATGCCATCGTCAACCGCGCCTTCGGCGACGACTACCGCAGACCGCCGTCGGTGGTGCAGGTGACGCCGCAGTTCTCCGGCAATGCCCTGAAGGCAGCGGCCGACGACTTGGAGGGCAGTGCGGCGTGGCAGGCTGTCGAGGCGGCGAAGCAGGCCTGGGCGGCTCGCGTTCCCACGGCGCCCGGCGACCGCCTGGGCTGGCTGATCGCACTGTCTTCGGAGGAGTTGTTGGAGCTCCTGTCACTCTGCATTGCGCTGACGGTCAACGTGCTGCCGGGCGCCGGGGCGGCCTTCGAGGCGAATGGATTGGCCGATGCGGTCGGTCTCGACATGGCGGACTGGTGGGAGCCGACCGCGGCCAGCTACCTGAACCACGTCCCGAAGGTCCAGATCGTCCAGGCGCTCAAGGAGACCGGGCCGGGGTTGACGGACGGTGGCGTCGAGTCGATGAAGAAGGAGGCGCTGGTCGCGTGCGCGGCAGCGCGACTCGCCGGCAAGCGCTGGCTGCCGGTGCCGCTGCGCAAGTCAACGGCATGACGCGGCGCGTGGGCGGGTGAACCCGCCCGCGTGCCGCAGATCGTAGAAGCATGTGGCTGCTGGTCGCTCGACAACCGGTGCCGGACGCGCCGTACTGGCCCGGCCGGCGCTTGCTTGCGGCAGTCGATGCCATGGCCTGGCCCGCGGCCTGGGTGCTGCTGGTCCAGGTTTCGCCTTGGCCCTTGGGTATCGTCGGGGCCGTGGTCACGGCGTGGGCGGTCTGGGCCGGGCTCGGTCGAATGCGCCAGGCGGTGTGGATCAACCACCGTTACCGGTTCACGACGTGGCGCTGGGGAAGGGGGCTCGTGGCGGTGCTGGTGTTCGGTGCGGTGATCAAGCTCGCCCTGCTGTAGCAATTTGCTCTGATCGAGGCTTCCCTTCTTAGTGAGGACGGCGAGTCTCGCGACTGGGCGCGAAAGACTGGGTGCGGTCGGTCAGCTTCGGCCGCTGAACGACGGCATGGACCGGAACCGGTCGTTCGCGGGGCGGCGGCCCGGATGACCGCTGCGCCTCGTTGACCGGTCGCTCGAGCAAGGCTGCCCGCGGCACGGTACGGGAACGACTGCTTCTGCCCGGGACGACCGACTGAACCCGACCCAATCCAGTCTGTCGAGGAGTTGAGAAGCAGTCGCTGCCGACGGCGGCGACCGATGAAGATGCCCTGCGTTTCGGTGCCAGTCAGCGTCTTGCGGCCCGCGCGGACGAGCCTTTATCGGTGGGGATGCACCACAGATTCCACCCACCTGAAGTTTCACTTGGCACCCCCGCTGGCCTTCGACACGTAGAGCGCCAGCGCCGCAATCTCTGCTTCGGTGAGCTTGTCCTTGTACGAGGGCATCTGGCCCAGCCCGTTGCGCAGCGCCTTCGCCACGCGCGCAGCGTCGGGCTTCAACTCGTCGAGGACCGGGCCGACGGCGCCCTCGGCACCTGCGGCCTGCAAGGTGTGGCACACGGCGCACGACGGGACGACGCCCTGCAGGAAGAGCTTCTTCCCCAGGGCGAGTTGCGCGCTTTCGTCGGCCGCCAGCGCGGGCAGAGCGGGCAGTGCCAGGCCTGCGACGAGCACCGACGCGACTTTCAAGGCATGCACCACGAAGTGCTGGTGGATGGTGTTGCGCATGTTCAGGCCACCGTCACTTTCACGGCGTGGTCGGCCCAGCTCGTGTTGTTGTAGCCGCCGGCGTTTTCCATCCGCTGTTCGGGCTGCACGTTGCCGGCCGTGTCGGTGGCGCGGCTGGCCAGCGTGTGGCTGCCAGCGGGCAGCTTCGCGGCCAGCACGAACTGTCGCCAGGCATAGCGGCCCAGGTCGGGCCCGGTGAGCCGCGCGTCGTTCCAGGTCTTGCCGCCGTCCAGCGACACCTCGACGCGCTTGATGCCGTTCAGCCCGCCGAAGGCCACGCCTTGCACCTGCACCAGGCCGGCCTTGACGCTGGATGCATCAGGCGCCGGCGAGTTGATCCACGACTTGACCGACATCTCCTGCACCGACGGCTGGCTCGGGTCGCCCTTGCCGCCCGGCGGCGAGATGCGGTAGCCGTGCGACATGATCTTCGCCTCGGTTTCCTTGGCCGTGAAGGCCAGGCGCTTGATGTACTTGATGTTGTTCACGCCGGTGTAGCCGGGCACGATCAGGCGCAGCGGCCCGCCGTGGGCCAGCGAGATCGGCACGCCGTTCATCTCCCAGGCCAGCAGCGCGTCGGCCATCGCGGCGGCCGGCACCGAGCGCTCGACGATGATGCTCAGCGGGTCCAGGCCTTCGGGCAGCTTCTCGCCGCCGGTGCCGGTCAGGTAACCGGCGCCCGGCACGACGCCGCCCAGCGCTTCGGCCACCACGCGCACCGGAACGCCGGTCCACATCACGCAACCCGCCGCGCCCACCTGCCAGGGTGTGCCACTGGGCTTGCTGGGGAAGTAGCCGCGACCATTGCCCGAGCACTGCAGCACCATCGCGGTCGTCTCCACGCCCATCGTCTTCAGCTCGCGCAGCGTCAGCGTGCGCGGCGCCTTCACGCCTTCGATGGCCACCTGCCAGGCGTCGCGGTCGGCGACGATGGACGCGTCGGGCGCCGGCAGGTTGTTGCGGATGTAGAGCTGCTCGCCCGGCGTGATGACCCCGCTGCCGAAGGCTGCGCGCTTGGTCTCGATGGTGGTGCTGCTGTGCACGATGACGCTGGCCGGGTCTTTCCACGCCACGTAGGCGGGCAGCGGCTTGGGCGTGGCGCTGGCCACTGGGGTTTCGCCAGCCGCGGCGGCACCGCGCGTGAAAGTGGCCAGGCCGGCCGCGGCCAGGGCGCTGGCGCTGCCGGCCAGCATCTGGCGCCGCGGCAGCGAGTTCAAGGTCTTGTTCATCGGGTCTCCTTGGGGGTCGGTGTGGAATTCGGTGGGGACATGTCGGTGGCTGGACCGAACTGGCTTTGCGCCACGGCCAGGGCCTGCTTCTTCTGCGCCACCAGCACCAGCGGCTTGCCGTCGCGCGAGGTGATGACTTTCCAGTGCACGTTGCCCCACCAGCCGCTGCCCTCCGTCAGTGCCACCGCCTTGTCGAAGGCGAACACGGTGACCATGCCGCCCTTCTCGAAGAAGGTGGTGAGGTGGTAGACGAGGTGGCCGTCGATGTCGCAAGGCCGCATCAGCTGCGGGAAGCCGGGCACCACCTGTTGGCCGGCCAGCCCCAGGTGCTGCAGCAAGGGCGCGCTGGCCATGAAGGTGCCGCGCAGCGTGCGCTCGAAGTATTCGTGTTCGATGGCGCCGCGCACGAGTTCTGGCGGGCGCATGGCCAGCACGGCGCCGGTGCCGCTGCCTGCCAGCAGCAGGCCCAGCACGGCGCGCTGGAAGCTGCGCCGCGCCATTAGCGGCTGCGCCTTGCGGTACAAGTGCGGCGGGGCGTCGATGGGCTCGAAGGCCAGCGCCAGTTCGGCGCGCGTGCGCAAGTCGAACGCGCTGTCGGGCAACTCGGGCGGCCGGAGTTCGCGCTTCATGACGGGGTCTTCCGCAAGGGCGTGACCTGGGCGCCGCCGGGTGCCCGCACTGGCACGCCCATCACCTGCTTCAGCGCGTCGCGCGCGCGAGCCAGGCGCGACAGCACGGTGCCGGGCGCAATCTCCAGCGCCTCGGCCATCTGCGCGGTGGGCATGTCGTCGAAATAGAACAGCACCAGCACCTCGCGGTGGATGGGCGCCAGCCGCGCGAGCGCCTTGACCACGTCCAGCTTGTCGTCCAGCCCGGCGTCGGGGGCGGCCTGCTCGGGCTGCTCGTCGTCGTCCAGCGACTGCATGCCCGGCGCGGCCTGGCGGAAGGCGGCGCGCCGCATGATCTGGAACAGCCAGGCCCGCGCCAAGGCCGCATCGCGCAACTGCTCGCGGTGCTTCCAGGCGTTGGCAAAACAGTCCTGCACCACGTCTTCGGCGATGGCACGCGAGCCTGTCAGCGCCCAGGCGCTGCGCAGCAGGAAGCGGTAATGGTCCCGCACCCATTGGTTGTAGCGGGACTCGGCAGACTGGAACAGCATGGTGATCAAGAGCGGACAGCGCTGCGGTTCATTCCATCGCCATCGTCAGTGCTTACCCTCAGGCTGGGCATCACGGCCCGCGCGTGCCACCCAGCGATGGAAATTCGGCTGCCGAACCCGCGCTAGAGCGCTGCTGCAAGGCCGCCAGCCGCCGCGTCATGCTCTCGATCTCGATGGTCTGGCCGGCGATGATCTCCTCCGCCAGTTGCCGCGTGGCCGGGTCGCGGCCGTGCTGCAGCACCAGCCGCGCCATGTCGACGGCGCCGGCGTGGTGCGGAATCATCATCGCCAGGAAGTCGATGTCGGCCTGGCCCACGAAGCCCGGGCCGTGCATGTCTTGCATCATGCGGGCCATCGAAGCGTCCATCTCGCGCTCGAAGGCACTGACTCCATGTTGGGCGTGTCCGCCCCTCATGCCCTTCATGCCCTTCATGCAGTCTGCCCCTTGGCACCCACGCGCACGTAGACCAGGTTGATGCTCTTCTTGTTGCGCAGCGCTCCGGAAGGCAGGGTCAGGTTGCCCAGCGGAATCTGCGCGATGAAGACCGGCTTCAGCGGGTCGCTGACGTCGAAGGCGCTGCACACTGTCTGGCCGGCGTTGGGCGTGCCGGGCAGTTCGTCCTGCTCGTGGGCGATGTAGAGCAGCGTGTTTTCGGGGTTGGTCCACAGCCCGTGGGCTTCGCGGCCGTGGCTGAAGAAGCTGCCCACCACCTTGCGCTGCCCGCCGGCGGCGCTGCGGTCGATGATGGCGATGGGGCTGGAGGCCACGCCGCCGGGGCCGCCGTCGTCGATGCGCGCCAGGCTGGCGTAAACCACGCTGCCGCGCGCGTTGCTGACGAACTCGACGTGGTTGGGCCGCGCGCCCATGCCCAGCGGCACGCTGTCAATGAGGTCGAAACCGCCCCGCGTCGAGCGAGAAGACAGCGCATCGGCCAGCTTGTGCGAGAAC
>DATMJX010000098.1:0-2250 GCA_035553715.1 Methylibium sp. | reverse complement strand
GTCTGGTAACAGGTCTTGGTCGTCTCGAAGAAGACGTAGTCGGTCGAGCCGATCGGCTCGTAAGGCCGCAGCACTGGCAGCAGCCGCTTCTCCCCTGCCGTCCCGGCGACGATCGCCTGGCGGATGCGCTCCGCCGCCGCGTGACCGTACTCGACGAAGAGCAGCAGCTGCTCGAACGCGCCGTCCTTGAGATACGGCGTGACGCACTCGGCGATCCAGTCGCGGGTGATGCGCAGCAGCTGCGGGAACAGCCACGGTCGCTCGCCGCCCTCGTCGTCGCGGAAGTGCAGGGCGAGCGTGCGCTTGGCGATCGCGAAGACCACCGTCTGCATCCGCTGCTCGCGCAGGTCATCGAGGGTGTGGGTCTCGCTCAGACCGACAATCGGGTCAACCTCGGTCTTCAGTGCGACGTCCTGCGTCGACAGGGGCAGGATGGATGAGGCGTCGAAGCGCGCGTCGAGTCGGTCGACTGGCAGCTGGTAGCGGTAGCCGATGAGCCGTGGGAACTCGATCCGCAGCTCCGCTCGCTCGGGCAGCGCGCGGACGGTCTGCACCGGCTTGGCCGGCCGGGCCTTGCCCTTGCCGGCGACCGACAGGAAGCTGAACGGCACGCCGTAGACCTCGGCGTACTGTGGGTCGAACATGCCGTTCTCATCGGCGTCGTAGGAGGCGCGGCGCAGCGCCCGGCCAACAACCTGCTCGCACAGCAGCTGCGTGCCGAAGGCGCGGATGCCCAGGATGTGGGTGACCGTGTTGGCGTCCCAGCCCTCGGTCAGCATCGCCACGCTCACGACGCAGCGGACGTGCTCGCCCAGGCGGTCCTTCTTGCCGACCGTGTTCATCACCTCGCGCAGGATGTCCTCGTCGGTGATTTCCTCGGCCGACCGACCCGGGAAGCGGGCGACGTACTCGCGCTTGAAAGCCTCGATCTCGGCGTGGGCGGCCTTGCGGAATGCGGGCTCGAGCGCGTCGCCGCGGTCGAGCTGCGCCGAGTCCACCAGGATCGTGTTGGGTCGGTCGCGCATCGCGCCGCCCTGCTCGTTGGTGAAGAGGCCGAGCTTGCCGGGCACCATCACCGTGACCCCGTTGTCGAGCTCCTTGTCGTAGCCGGCGATCCAGTCGTAGACGAGCTTGGACGTGGCGGTGTTGGAGCAGACGACGATGAACACCGGCGGAGTGCCGATGCCCGCATCTGCCCACTCGTCGAACGAGCGTTGATAGTCGGCGTAGAGCGTCATCAGGGCGCCCTCGAGCTCCTTGGGAATGAGCTCGGGATCGAGGGTGTCGTCTGAGCCGCGGCGGCCCTTGCGCGGCAGGGCGTCCTTGACCCGGCTCCACAGGTCGCGGTACATCGGGCTGGTGCCGGTCATCGAGTCGTCGCTGGTGGGCACGCGCGGGATCTTGACGATGCCACTCTCTATAGCGTCCATCAGCCCGAAGTCGCTGACCACCCACGGGAACAGCGTGCCTTCCTTGTAGCCCGAGCCGTTGAGGAAGAACGGCGTGGCGCTCAGGTCGAGGACCGACCGAACACCCAGCTTCTCCTGTACGGCCTGGAGGCCGCCGATCCAGACGCGCGCTTCTTCGGCATTCTCGCGCGCGAGCGTGCGCTCCTCGACGTCAAGCGTCCCCTCCTCTGCCTTCTCCGGCGGCGCCGGTGCGTAGCAGTGATGCGCCTCGTCGTTGATGACCACGATGCCCTTCGCAGTGCCGAAGTCGCGGCAGACGCGGCGGACCATCTCGGCCGGCGACTCCTTGAAGCGGTCGTCGCTGGCTCCGCCGCTGAGGATCCGCTTGGTCAGGCCGGCCGCCTTGATCTTCTCGCGTCGGATGAAGGCGTGGTAGTTGGTGATCAGGATGGTCGCCGACTTGAGCCGGTCGATCTGCTCCGCGCCGACCAGGTCCATGTCCTGGTAGTAGTTCTGCGGGTCATTGGGCAGCAGCACGCGCAGTCGGTCACGGATGGTGATGCCCGGCGTGACGATCAGGAATCGGTCGCTGAAGCGCCGATCCTGCGGGTTGGCCTGCTTGTTGAGCGCCTGCCACGCGATGAGCATGGCCATCACCACCGTCTTGCCCGAGCCGGTGGCCATCTTCAAGGCCGTCCGCGGCAGGCCGCCGTTGAGCTGCGCGTTCTGGGCGCGGATCTGGTTTAGGGCGTTGGTGTCGCCGGTGCGCTCGGCCGCCTCGGCGAGGTAGATCGCAGTCTCGGCCGCCTCGATCTGGCAGAAGAACAGCCGCCGCTGGCGA
>DATMJX010000097.1:0-5207 GCA_035553715.1 Methylibium sp. | reverse complement strand
GTTCAGTCGGCCGCGTTCAGCCCTGAACGAGGGCGGGCCGGATGTGCTCGGAAGGATACCAACTCACCTCGCCGTCACGCTCTGTCACCTCGAGCGCGACCAGCCGCGCGCCGTTGCAGGGCCCACCGAGGCAGCGGCCATCGGCCGGTTCGTAATGCGCGCCGTGCAGCGCGCAGACGATGAAGCTGCGCGTCTGGTCCAGGAAGTCCCCGGGGTTCCAGTCCATCTCGGCAGCGACATGGGCGCAGCGGTTCAGGTAGGCGACCGGCCGGCCTTCGTAGCGCAGCACGAAGGCGCGGGCCGGCTGGCCGCGATAGAGCACGTCGAACAGCAGCGCGCGCCCACGCTCGGCCAGCGCCTCGGAGCGGCACAGCCGCAGCGGCTCAGCCATGGGCGAGCAGCCAGTCGTGCAGCTCGCGCGTCGTGTGCGCGACATGGCGCGGCGCGTGCTCGTCGAAGGCCTCGCGCTCGTGCGCGCCAAAGCTGACCGCGACCGCCGCGGCACCGGCGTTCTCGGCGAGCTGCAGGTCGTGGGTGGTGTCACCGATCATCAGCGTGCGCGCCGGGGGCAGACCGAGCTCGTCCATCAGCTCGAGCAGCATGCGCGGGTGCGGTTTCGAGGCGGTCTCGTCGGCGGTGCGGCTCGCATCGAACACACCCTGCAGCTCGACGCTGCGCAGCGCCTCGTCGAGCCCGCGGCGCGACTTGCCGGTGGCGATCGCGAGCACATGGCCGCGCTGCTTCAGCGCGTGCAGCATCGCCAGCGTGCCAGGGAACAGCGTCAGCTCGTGCTGGCGCGCGAAGTAGTGGTGGCGGTAGCGGCTGGCCAGCTCGGCGTAACGCTCGCGCGGCACGTCCGGCACCGCGTGCTGCAGCGCCTCGTTCAGCCCCATGCCGATCACGTAGGCCGCCTGGGCGTCGCCCGGCACCGCGGCGCCGAGGTCGGCCGCGGCGGCCTGGATGCAGCGCACGATCAGCGCCGTCGAGTCGAACAGCGTGCCATCCCAGTCGAACACGAGCAGCGGGTAGTTCATGCTCATGCCGGGCCTCCGGCGCCGGTCGTTGCCGCCGTCCCCGGGGACGGCGCCCGCAAGGCCTCGATCAGCGCGCGGCACTCGGGCGGCAACGGCGCCTCGAGCTCGATCGGCACGCCACTGGACGGGTGCTCGAAGCGCAGCCGTCGCGCATGCAGGAACATGCGGTCGAACTTCAGCCCCGGCACCGCCTCGCCACGTGCGACGCGCTTGTTGAGCGCGAAGTCGCCGTACTTGTCGTCGCCGACGATCGGGTGGCCGGCCTGCGCGAGGTGTACGCGGATCTGGTGGGTGCGGCCGGTCTTGATCGTCACGTCCAGCAGCGTGCAACCGTCCAGCGGCGGCGGCACGCTGCGCACCAGCGTGATCGCGCGCTGGCCCTCGTCCTCGCCGGCTGCGGTGCGCACGCGGCGCTCGCCGGCGGCGTCGAGGTATTTGTGCAGCGGCACGTCGATCACCTTCAGCGCGGGCGGCCAGGCCCCGATCACCAGCGCCGCATAGGTCTTGCCGGTCTCGCGGTCGCGGAACTGCTGCTGCAAGGCGGTCAGCGCGCTGCGCTTCTTGGCGACCAGCAGCAGGCCCGAGGTCTCCCGATCGAGCCGGTGGACCAGCTCGAGGAACTTCGCCTGCGGCCGCGCGCGGCGCAGCTGCTCGATGACGCCGAAGCTCACGCCGCTGCCGCCATGGACCGCGACACCGGCCGGCTTGTCGATCACGAGCAGCTGCTCGTCCTCGTAGACCACTGGGAATTCGCGCGCCGGCGCCGGCACCTCGGCGCTGCGCTCGGCGGCCACGCGCACCGGCGGCAGGCGCAGCTCGTCGCCGAGCGCGAGCCGTGTGTCGGCCGCCGCGCGACCGCGGTTCACCCGCACCTCGCCGCTGCGGATGATCCGGTAGACGTGGGTCTTGGGCACGCCCTTGAGCGTCTTGAGCAGGTAGTTGTCGAGACGCTGGCCGACACCGTCCTCGCCGACCAACAAGTGCTGCACCGCTGGGTCGGCGGCGGCAGGCGCCGCCCCGGCGGGCCGGCGCGGCGGCAGCGCGACCGCCGGCTTCGGTGCGGCGACCGGCCGCCGCGGCGCCTTGCGTCCCGGGGGAACTTTGCCACCTATAATGCGTTGCCCCACGTGTGCGCCGTAAGTGATTGATTTGCTTGTGAGTTTAGCGGTCACTGCGCGAGTCTCGTGGGCTCTGCCGTCTTGGACGGCAGGTCTTCGGTGATGCAACGCCTCGTCGCGAGGTCGGGCCGGCTCCCAGCGTGAGCGGCAGGTCGTGCGGCATGGCGGCAGAACCAGCGTAGAACGAACCCACCGACAAGGTTTTCCGGTTGCAGGTCGACGGCGCGCCTCTCGAAAGGCACCACCAACCTCCTGCAGCCCGCGCCCCGTGATCCTCCGGATGCCCCCGGCCCGCTCCCTCGCCCCGATGCCGCCTTGCGCGTGCGCAGCCCTTGCTGCGCCGCGGGCCGGCGCGCGCGCGACCGGGGCGTCCGCGGCGGCCGGACCCGCGGACGCGCACGCGCCAACGCTCGCACGCTGAGGCTCCCTACCGGGGGCGGCGAACGAGTCCAGGGCGATTCCTTCCGGTTCCTCCGCGCTGTTTCGTGCATCGACATCGGGCCGCCCGGCGACGGGCCGGCCCTGGTTCGTGCGCGCCCTCGAGGCGCGCTGGGAGTGCACATGAAACGCATGCTGATCAACGCCACGCAGCCGGAAGAGCGGCGCCTGGCGATCGTCGACGGCCAGAAGCTGCTCGACTTCGAGACCGAGATCGAGGGGCGCGAGCAGCGCAAGGGCAACATCTACAAGGCCGTCGTCACGCGCGTCGAGCCGTCTCTGGAAGCCTGCTTCGTCGACTACGGCGAGGACCGCCACGGCTTCCTGCCCTTCAAGGAGATCGCCAAGGAGTTCTTCAAGCCGGGCGTCAGCGTGCGCGACGCGAAAATCCAGGACGTGATCTCCAACGGCACCGAGCTGCTGGTGCAGGTCGAGAAGGAGGAGCGCGGCAACAAGGGCGCGGCGCTGACGACCTTCATCTCGCTGGCCGGCCGCTACCTGGTGCTGATGCCCAACAACCCGCGCGGCGGCGGCGTCAGCCGGCGCATCGAGGGCGAGGACCGCGAGGAGCTCAAGGAGAACCTCGACCAGCTCGAGTACCCCAAGGGCATGAGCCTGATCGCGCGCACCGCGGGCATCGGCCGCAGCGCCCCGGAGCTGCAGTGGGACCTGAACTACATGCTCAAGCTCTGGGACGCCATCGACGGCGCGTCCAAGGCGGGCAAGGGCGCCTTCCTGATCTACCAGGAGAGCTCGCTGGTGATCCGGGCGATCCGGGACTACTTCTCGGCCGACATCGGCGAGATCCTGATCGACACCGACGACATCTTCGAGCAGGCGCACCAGTTCATGAACCACGTGATGCCGGAGACGGCCCATCGCGTGAAGCGCTACAAGGACGACGCGCCCCTCTTCAGCCGCTTCCAGATCGAGCACCAGATCGAGACGGCCTTCTCGCGCACGGTGAACCTGCCCTCGGGCGGCGCGATCGTGATCGACCACACCGAGGCGCTGGTCTCGGTCGACGTGAACTCGGCGCGCAGCACGCGCGGCTCCGACATCGAGGAGACCGCGACCCGCACCAACCTGGAAGCGGCCGATGAAATCGCGCGCCAGATGCGGCTGCGCGACCTCGGCGGCCTGATCGTCGTCGACTTCATCGACATGGAGGAGAGCAAGAACCGCCGCGAGGTCGAGACCCGGCTGCGCGACGCGCTGCGCACCGACCGCGCGCGCGTGCAGTTCAGCTCGATCTCCAAGTTCGGCCTGCTCGAGATGAGCCGCCAACGCCTGCGCCCGGCGCTCAGCGAGGGCAGCCACATCACCTGCCCGCGCTGCAACGGCACCGGCCACATCCGCGACACCGAGTCTTCCGCGCTGCAGATCCTGCGCATCATCCAGGAAGAGTCGATGAAGGAGAACACCGCCGCCGTGCACGTGCAGGTGCCGGTGGAAGTGACGTCCTTCCTGCTCAACGAGAAGCGCGCCGAGATCACCAAGATCGAACTGCGCCAGCGCACCACCGTGCTGCTGGTGCCGAACAAGCACCTCGAGACGCCCAACTACAAGCTCGAGCGCCTGCGCCACGACGATCCGCGGCTGGAGAACCTGCAGGCCAGCTACACGATGATCGAGGAGCCGGACGACGAGGTCAGCATCACCCGGCGCGAAAAGGCCAAGGCCAAGCAGGAGCCGGTGATCAAGGGCGTGCTGCCCGACCAGCCGGCACCGCCGCCGGCGGCCAAGCCCGAGCCGGCGCCGGCCCCCGTGGCGGTCGCCCCGGCGCCCGCCACGGTGGCGCCTGCCGCTTCAGGCGGCTTCTTCGGCTGGCTGAAGAAGCTGCTCGGCGGCGCGCCCGCCCCGCAGACTCCCGCAGCCACTGCACTGCCCACCGCGAAGGCCGAACCCGAAGGGGGACGCGGCCGGCGTGACGGGGGACGGCGCGACGGCCGCGGCCATGGAGGCCGCGACGGTCGCGGTGAAGGCCGCAGCGACACCCGCGGCGAGGGCCGCGACAAGCGCGGCAACGAACGCCGGCGCGGCGAGGGTAGCGAGGGCCGTTCCGCCGAGCCGCGCCGCAACACCCCGCGCCCCGAGACGGTGACCCAGGCGCAGACGCTGGCGAACGCCGAGGCTCTGCCGGCCGGCGCCGCACTCCTGCCCGCGGGGGCCGAGCCGACCGCCGTGCCGACCGAGGGCGGCGAGCGCGAAGGAGGCCGTCGCCGCCGTCGCGGTGGCCGCGGTCGCGGTGAGCGGGAGGAACAACGCGCCGACAACCCGGCCGAGGACCTCACGACGCCCCCCGAGGCGACGGACCCCACCGCGATCGCCGCTGAGGTGTCTGCAGACGTCGACGCCGCGCCGCTCCATGCCGGTGACGCAGCCGAAGCTCCCACTGAGGCGAGCGACGGAGGCGAACCGCGCCGCCGCCGCCGCCGTGGCGGTCGCGGCCGCCGCGAACGCGCCGAGGGCCTGCCCGCCGAAGGCGACGCAGCGACCGAGGCAGACATGGTCGCCGATGCAGCCCCCGAGGGCGAGCTCGCCGACGCGGCTCCGGCCGGCTCCGGGTCTGACAGCCCGGACGCCGTGACGCCGGCAGCCGCTCGCCCCTGGTGGG
>DATMJX010000096.1:0-3373 GCA_035553715.1 Methylibium sp. | reverse complement strand
GCTGATCGCGCAGACCGGCCGCGTCGGCCCGCACATCGACCTCGACGCCTGCACGCGCCTGGGCATCGCGGTGGCCGAGGGCGTCGGCTCGCCGGTCGCGCCGGCCGAGCTGACCTGGGCCCTGATCATGGCGGCCACGCGCCGCATCCCCCAGTACGTCGGCAACCTCAAGCACGGCGCCTGGCAGCAGTCGGGCCTGAAGGCGGCGTCGATGCCGCCGAACTTCGGCCTCGGCACGGTGCTGCGCGGCAAGACGCTGGGCCTGTGGGGCTATGGCCGCGTCGGCCAGCTGGTGGCAGGCTACGGCTGCGCCTTCGGCATGACGGTGCAGGTCTGGGGCAGCGAGGCCTCGCGCGAGCAGGCCCGGGCCGACGGTTGCCTGGCGGCGCCGTCGCGCGAAGCCTTCTTCGAGAGCAGCGACGTGCTGTCGCTGCACCTGCGGCTGCACGAGAGCACGCGCGCGGTCATCACGCTCGAGGACCTGCAGCGCATGAAGCCGACGGCGCTGTTCGTCAACACCTCGCGCGCCGAGCTGGTCGAGGAGAACGCGCTGGTCACCGCGCTGAACCGCGGCCGTCCCGGCATGGCAGCGGTCGACGTGTTCGACAGCGAGCCGATCCTGCAGGGCCACCCGCTGCTGCGGCTGGAGAACGCGGTGTGCACGCCGCACATCGGCTATGTCGAGCAGGAGAGCTACGAGCTCTACTTCAGCGCCGCCTTCGACAACGTGATCGCCTTCATCAAGGGCGAGCCGACCCACATCGTCAACCCGGACGCGCTGCGACTGCGGCGTGGCAACTGAGCGGCATCGAGGGCGGTAGCGCGCCCGCGATGCCGTGATCAGCGCGGCGCCTCGAAGAACACGTAGTTCGTGTACTCGCCGATCTCGAAGTAGACGCGCTTCTCGCCGTCGTTGACCTGGCCGTCGAGGTTCTCGTCGAGCACGCCGTAGCCATAGCGGTAGCCGCGCGCCGCGCCATCGTCGGTGCCGTAGGCGGTGCTGAGCTTGTCGATCTTCAGGAAGCGCTTGACGAGCTGCGGGCCCGAATAGACCTCCAGCACACCGTCGGTGCCGGTCCAGTTCTGGATGTCGCGCTTCAGGCGGTTCTGGGTCTCCTGTGTGCAGGCAGTGAGCAGCATGAGGGCGGCGGCGGCGGTGACGAGGCGTTGTTTCATCCAGGAGTCCCGAAGAGCTTGTCGCCGGCATCCCCCAGGCCGGGGATGATGTAGCCGACGTCGTTGAGGTGGCTGTCGATCGCGGCCGTCCAGCAGCGCACCTCCGGATGCGCAGCGGTCAGCGCGGCGATGCCCTCCGGCGCCGCCACCAGCACCAGCGCGCGGATGTCCCGGCAGCCCTGGCGCTTGAGCAGCTCGATCGTCGCGATCATCGAGCCGGCGGTGGCCAGCATCGGGTCGATGATCAGCGCGGTGCGCTCGTCCAGGTGGTCGACCAGGTTCTGGTAGTACTGCACCGGCCGCAGCGTCTCGTGGTTGCGCGACAGGCCGACGACGCTGATCTTGGCATTGGGCAGCAGGTCGAGCACGCCGTCGAGCATGCCGAGACCGGCGCGCAGGATCGGCACGACGGTGAGCTCGCGGCCCTGCAGGCGCTCGACCTCGACCGGGCCGCACCAGCCCTCGATCGTCACGCCCGCCAGCGGAAGATCGGCGGTGGCCTCGCAGGCCAGCAGCCGCGCGAGCTCGACGGTGAGCGCACGGAAGCGCTGCGTCGGGATGCCGGACTCGCGCAACAGCCCGATCTTGTGCCGGACCAGCGGGTGGCGGACTTCGATGACGGGCATGCGATCCTCCGTTTCAGCTGCCGCGCTGGCGCACCGCCTCGTACAGGCAGATGCCGCTGGCCACCGACACGTTCAGGCTCTCCACGGCACCGGCCATCGGCAGGCTCACCAGCTCGTCGCAGGTCTTGCGCGTGAGCTGGCGCATGCCCTGGCCCTCGGCGCCGAGCACCAGCGCGACCGGCTGCCGCAGGTCGGCCGCGTAGAGCGTGCGCGGCGCGTCGTCGGCCGTGCCGATGATCCAGATGCCGCGTTCCTTGAGCTCGCCGAGCGTGCGTGCGAGGTTGGTGACCATGAAATAGGGCACCGTCTCGGCGGCGCCGCTCGCCACCTTGGCGACCGTCGCGTTGACGCCGACGGCGTGGTCCTTCGGGGCGATCACCGCCTGCGCGCCGGCGCCGTCGGCCACGCGCAGGCAGGCGCCGAGGTTGTGCGGGTCGGTCACGCCGTCGAGCACCAGCAGCAGCGGCGGCGCCTCGACCGCGTCGAGCAGGTCGTCGAGCGACTTCGTGACCGGCGGCGGCACGACCTTCGCCACCACCCCCTGGTGGCGGTGCGTGCCGGCCAGCGCCTGCAGCCGCAGCTCGTCGCTCTCGAGCAGGCGCACGCCGGCCTCCTTGGCGCGCTCGACGAACTGGCGCATGCGCGCGTCGCGCCGCGTGCCGTCGACGTAGAGCTCGACGATCGAGCCGGGGGCCGTTTTCAGGCGGACGGTGACGGCATGGAAGCCGAACAGCACACGGGGCGAGGACATCGCTCGATTATCGGCGGCGCTGCGCCGCAGCGACCGGGCTCACGCCAGGCGCCCGGCCTCGATGCGCAGCTGCCGGTCGCAGCGCGCCGCGATGGCGCGGTCGTGCGTGACCAGCACCAGCGTCGTGCCGCGCTCGCGGTTGAGCTCGAACATCAGCGCCATGACCTTCTCGCCGGTGGCGAAGTCGAGGCTGCCGGTGGGCTCGTCAGCCAGCAGCAGCGCCGGCTGCACGACGAAGGCACGTGCCAGCGCGACGCGCTGCTGCTCGCCGCCGGAGAGCAGTCTCGGGTAGTGGCCGAGCCGCTCGCCGAGCCCGACGCGCTCGAGCATCTCGGCCGCGCGTGCGCGGGCGTCACCGCGGCCCTGCAGCTCGAGCGGCAGCATCACGTTCTCGAGCGCCGTCAGGTTGCCCATCAGCTGGAAGCTCTGGAACACGAAGCCGACGCGCTCGGCCCGCACCGCCGCGCGCGCGTCCTCGTCGAGCACGAACAGGTCGGTGCCGGCGATGCGCACGGTGCCGGCGCTCGGCGTGTCCAGCCCGGCGATGATCGACAGCAGCGTGCTCTTGCCCGAACCGGAGGCCCCGACGATGGCGACCGACTCCTGCGCCGCGAGCGAGAAGTCGATATCGTCCAGGATGGTCAGCTCGCCGCTGCTGTCGCGCACGCGCTTGCTGACGTGCTCGACGGCGATGATCGGATCGGCCATGGACGGAAGGGCTCGCGGATGGGTGGAAGTCGCAGGGACTGTATCAACGGGGCGCTCGCGCTGGGCCTGTGGGGGCTCGGCGTGGCGCGGGCCGAGCCGGCCCGACCGCTCG
>DATMJX010000095.1:0-3261 GCA_035553715.1 Methylibium sp. | reverse complement strand
GGTCGTGGTCAAGCCGCGCAAGTTCGACGATGTCGAGTCGGTCGGCGTCGCGATCGAGCGCCGCCGTCCCGCCGAGCCGGCGCGCAGCGCGACGCTGGTGTCGCTGATCGGCTCGGGCATGGTGGTGCCCGGCGGGCGCTGAAGGCCGCGCCCAAAGAAAAAGCCGACTGGCCCGCCAGTCGGCTTTTTTGTGTCCCGCCGGGCGGGCCGGCAGGACGCTCCGGGCCGCTTACTTGGCCTGGAAGGGGTGGGCGGCGCTGCCCTTCTGGGCGACCACCTCGCGGGCGCTCGGGAAGCCGGCGACGGCGCGCTTGATCGACTCCTTGACGGCCTGGTAGTTGTAGTCCTGGATCTTCTTGTCGTCTTCGGCCAGCCAGTGGATGAACACACCGACCGAGATGAACAGGTTGTCGGCCTCGTCGGCCGGGATCGTGCCGTCCTCGACGCAATCCGCCACCGCCATCGCGACGCCGCGCTGGGCCGGGCCGAACATCTGGACGGCCTGCTTGGCGCCCTTGATCGTGACCTTGTTGAACATCACGGTCGCCGGCTTGCACAGCAGATTGGGCGCCACGACGGCCAGCAGCGAGGTGAAGCCGTCCTTGTTGTTCGTCAGGCTGTTGGCGAACGCGGTTTCGGCGGCCGAGCCGCGCGGCCCGATCAGCAGGTCGATGTGGGCCACTTCGTTGCCGTCGCCGACGAGCGATTCGCCGACGAGCATGCGGTCGATCTTTGCCATGGTGAGTCTCCGTGTGCAGTGTTCTGCGGACTGAAAAAGGCACCGGCCCCACGGCCGGCACGAGCAGAACTTACACGTTCCATGCCAAGGGTGCAATCAAGGCGGAGCGCCGAGGTCGACCCACTCGATCGCCCCTGCCAGACACAGGGTCGCGACCGTCAGATCGGCCGTCGTCCCGGGGTTCAGGCCGCGGGCCTTGAGCGCCTCGTCCCAGGCGGCGAAGGCCGGGTCGAGGCCGACCGGCTCGCCGCGGTCGCTGCGCAGCAGCCAGGGCAGCGCCTCGTCGGTGACATCTTGTGCCGCGACTGCGCCATGCTTGCGCACTATGTGCGAGTCCGGGTGGCGGCCGAGGAAGGCCAGGTAGAGCGACTGCACCGCCGCCGCGTCGGCCCTGCCGTGCGCCGGCAGGGCGGCCAGCCCGGTGTCGAACAGGTCGGCATAGCCATTCGCGTACTGCAGGGCGATGCGGTCGCGCGCCGCGGCCAGCCGCATCGCCTCGCGCAGCGTGACCGTCGGCGGCGCGTGCACGTCCTCGGCCTCGGCGTGGCCGAGCCCGCCCGGGCGGGCCGCCGCGATCGCGCGGAAGGCGGCCGCCGCATCGGCGCGGTCCAGGGCCGCGAGCACATGCTCCAGGCCGGCGCGCCAGGCCAGCGCGTCGGCGGGCAGGTCGGGCGCGATGTCGGCGAGCCGCGCGATCGGCGCGCACAGCAGCACGATGCCGAGGTTGGTGTTGCAGCCGGCCACCGCCAGCGTCGCGCGCACCGCGCCCTCGATGCGCGCGCCGACCGTCGCGCCGGGCTCGAACAGCGGCCCGGCGGCGGCCGCGGCGCTGTCGAGGAAGTGCCGCGCCTGCATGCCGTGGCCCGGCGAGGCGGCGCTGACATTGCCCGGCTTGCGGACCGCGACGTCGAGCGCACAGGCGGCCAGGAAGGCGTGGCGCGCGCGCGCGGCCAGGGGTGTCATCGTGCGCGCCTCAGGCCTGCCGCGCGCGGCGACCGCACTTGCGCTCGAGCAGATCGGCGACCAGCGCGGCGGCAAGGTTGAAGCCGGTCACGCGCTGCAACCCCTGCCAGGCGGCGACGCCGTTGACCTCGAGCACCTGCGGGCCCGCCGGCGTGGGCAGCAGGTCGATGCCGGCGTAGTCCATCTGCAAGGCCGCGGCGGCACGCTCGGCCAGTGTGGCGAGCTCGGGCGTCAGCGCAGCGGGCTCGACCTGCGCGCCCTGCTTGACGTTGTGGATCCAGTGCGCACTGACGCGCCGCATCGCCGCGACCGCGCGCCCGCCGATCACCAGCACGCGCCAGTCGAAGCCGGGCGAGGCGATGTAGCGCTGCAGGTAGGCCAGGCCGCCGTAGGGCTGCAGGTCGGGCAGCGGCACATGCGCACCATCGACCCAGCCGAGGCGCTGCAGCCCCTTGCCCTGCGAGCCGAACAGCGGCTTGAGCACCAGCGAGCGGCCCGCCGCGCTCTCCTGCGTGACCAGGCGCTGGGCCTGCGCGGCGGATTCCATCGCCCAGGTCGGCGGCGTCGGCACGCCGGCGGCGTGCAGCAGCAGGCTGGTCATGCCCTTGTCGACGCTGCGCTCGATCGCGCGGGCCTCGTTGTAGACCGGTACGCCGAGCTCGCGCAGCGCGTGCAGCACGCCCAGCCGCTTGGTCACCTGCTCGAAGCTGCCGCCGGCGATGCCGCGCACGATCGCGGCCTCGGGCAGCTCGCGGCCGTAGCCGGGGATCACCAGGCCATGCCAGGCGGCGGCCGTGTCGATGCGGCAGTCCTCGAGGTCGACGCAGCGCCCCTCGGCGCCGCGCGCGCGCAGCGCGGCCTGCAGCTGGCGGGTGTGCCAGCCGGTTTCGTCGGTGAAGATCGCGATCTTCATGGGCCGATCATCCGCTGCGCGGTCAGGCGGGCGGGGCACGGGACTGCGCTCATGTCCCCCGGCGCCGGCCTGCGGCCGCCGTCTCCTCCTTGACAGTGCCCCGCCCGCCTGGTCGTGGCCAGGCTCACGGCCTGCAGCGCGGGCAGGTCCCGGCGTTGCTCAGCCAGGGGCGTGGGGTGGCCGGCGCAGCGAAGTAAAGGAGGAGGGACGGGCGCAGCCCGGCCCGGGGGACATGAGCCGCGTCGGCCACCCCACGCCCCCGGCCCGCTCCAGGCTGCGCGGCGGCGACGCCTCATGCCTCGCCCAGCCACTGCCCGCGCAGCAGTTCGAGGTTCAGCCGGCCGCCATGCCAGGTCTTGCCCGATTCGAGCGAGGAGACCCAGACCTCGGCCGGCGCGAACAGCGCGCCGTCGATCTTGTAGAAGTCGTACTCGGCGGCCTTGAAGATGTCGGCGAAGCCGCGGCCGTAGTCGCGCGAGTTCAGCGAGGGCAGGTTCTTCGCGAGCCCGCGTGCCGCCGCGTCGGGGCCGCGCACGGTGAGGTGCACGCGGCCGCCGTAGAGGATGGCGTCGTTGGTGCGCCCCATCGCGTCCAGCCCGTCGGCGCCGGGCGCCGACGGGCTGGACGCGATGGGGCGCACCAACGA
>DATMJX010000094.1:0-6871 GCA_035553715.1 Methylibium sp. | reverse complement strand
TCCATGCAGCGATCGTAGGCGAAGGCCGGGGCATCCGGCGCTGCAGTCGTCACCCGCGGGGGGCTGAGGCCGCAGCCGGCCACTGGCGCTTGACGCGATGTTCGTCGCCTTCACCCGCGTCGCATGGAGCGCCGAGGGACGACGTTTTTGTCAACAGGCTCTAGTCGAGCCGCCGCAGGATCACGCTGTGCCAGCCGGTCGAGTAGGTCTCGAAGCCCGGCGCGCGGGCGTGGCAGACGCGCGTGGTGCGGCTCTCCAGCCGCACCGTGACGGCGCCGCGGGCCTGGGCGAACAGCGCGTCGCGGCCGTCGAAGTCCAGCCGCGAGCCGATGCGGTGCTCGTCGCTGTCGGCCAGCACGATGCCGTTCGCGTCGACGATGGCGGCGCGGGTCGTGCGCCATTCCTCGGGCGGCAGCGGCGTGCGGCGCAGGATCTCCTGGCCCAGCGCGTCCCAGCGGAACACGATGCCGAGGACGCCCAGCGGCCGACCCTTGACGTCGCCGCCTTCGCGCACGGTGCACGAATAGACCAGCACCCGTTCGCCGCCGACCAGCGTCGAGGCGTGCACCGACTCGAAGCCGAATTCGGTGCCGTCGCGCGTCTGCAGTGCGGTGGTGAACCAGGTGCTGCGCGACACGTCCGCGCCGACCGTGCGCGGCCACGCTCCGGGCCGGCCATTGGCCAGCACGCGGCCATCGAGGCCGACGACCAGCAGGTCCAGGTACACGGTGTAGGAGTCGAGGATCTGGCCGAGCCGCTGCGCGGCATGCGCGACGCGCTCGGGCCCAGGCTCCCGGGCGCAGTCGACCACCGCCGAGTCGGTGGCCCACCAGCGCACATCGCAGCTGCGCTCGTAGAGGTTGCGGTCGATGATGTCGATCGAGCCCAGCGCCAGGTCGCACAGGCGGTTGTCGAGCACCTCGTTCGCCAAGCGCGCCGCGATGCTGTTGAGCTCCTCGCCGGTGGCGCGCGAGGTGGTCTCGACATCGCGCGCGGTCTGGTCCGTGGCCGAGGACAGCCGCGTCAGCTCCTGCGCGACGACGGCAAAGCCGCGGCCGGCGTCGCCGGCACGCGCCGCCTCGACGCGGGCGTTCATCGACAGGATGTGGATGGTCTGGTTGATGCCATGGATGCGCTCGAGCGCGTGCACGACATCGGCCAGCATGCGTTTGGACAGTCCGATGACACTGCGGATGTGTTCCTCGGGCGAGACCTGAGTGAGCGGGGGCTGGGTGACGCTGTTCATCGAGGCCGTGGTGGTTGTGGAACGGCTTGCCGCAGCGGAGGTCGCGGCCGCCGGTTCGCCCCGACAGGGGCGGTGCCGAACGGCGCGAGCAAGCGCGCAAGCAAACGTCGGGCCCAGCGGCGCGCGACGACACCATCGTGCGATGGGCCTGCATGCGCCGGCACCACCGACCGGCGGCAACGGCCGAGTGTCCAGGCAGGCGCTGACGTTCGAAGGCCGCGCTGGCCATGGGGCCGATCCGCCCTTCGCCGCGTTCCTCGGTGGGAAGGTCCTGTCCGTCGGAAGCCGGTGTCAGCCGGCCGTGAGCAGGCCGCGCCGCTCGATGAACTCGACCACCGCCGCGAGCCCCTCGCGCGTCTTCAGGTTCGTCATCACGTAGGGCTTGCCGCCGCGCATGCGGCGGGTGTCGGCCTCCATCACGCCGAGGTCGGCGCCGACGTGCGGCGCGAGGTCGGTCTTGTTGATGACGAACAGGTCGCTCTTCGTGATGCCGGGGCCGCCCTTGCGCGGGATCTTCTCGCCGGCGGCGACGTCGATCACATAGACCGTCAGGTCGCTGAGCTCGGGGCTGAAGGTGGCCGCGAGGTTGTCGCCGCCCGATTCGATGAAGACGATGTCGGCGTCCGGAAAGGCCGCCAGCATGCGGTCGACCGCCTCGAGGTTGATCGACGCGTCCTCGCGGATCGCGGTGTGCGGGCAGCCGCCGGTCTCCACGCCCATGATGCGCTCGGGCGCCAGCGCGCCGGCGACGGTCAGCAGGCGCTGGTCTTCCTTGGTGTAGATGTCGTTGGTGACGACCACCAGGTCCCAGCGCTCGCGCATGGTCTTGCACAGCATCTCGACCAGCGTCGTCTTGCCCGAGCCGACCGGACCGCCGACGCCGACGCGCAGCGGCGGGAGCTTCTTCGTGCGGCCGGGGATGTGGTGCAGGGCGGTGCTCATGAGCGGAACAGTCGGGAGTACTGGGTTTCGTGGCGGGCGCCGAGGATGGCGAGCCCGGGCAGGGCGGCGAGGCGCTCGCCGTCGGCGAGCGCGAGGGCGGCATCGACCGCATCGGGGATGGCCTCGGCCAGCGCGCCGAGGATGCGCTGGCCGGCGCTCTGGCCCAGCGGCACGGCCTTCAGCGCCGCCTGCACCAGGTTCTCGGCCCAGCCGAAGGCGTAGGCCAGCGCGGCGTCGCGCGGCGCCGCGGCGGTGCCGGCGGCGGCCAGCGCCCAGGCGATCGGATAGGTCGGGGCCGGCATGAGCTGTGCCAGCGCCGCCGCGCGCGGGTCGCTGGCGTCCGAGCGCTGCACCAGCCAGGCGGCGAGCGAGCGGCCCATCTGCTCGGCCTGCAGCCGCGACTCGGCGGTCTCGCGCGTCGCGAGCAGCCAGTCGTTGAGCCCGCGCACGCGGTCGCGGTCGTCGCGGCGCCAGGCCTTCAGCGCCGCGGCCAGCAGCGGCAGCTCGCTGCGCGCGAGGCCGAGCGCGAGCTGGTCGTGCAGCCAGGCGCGCGCGCTCGCCTCGTCGTGCACCAGGCCGGCGTCGACCGCCGCCTCCAGGCCTTCGGAGTAGCTGAAGCCGCCCACCGGCAGCGCCGGCGATGCGAGCCAGATCAGGCCGAGCAGCGTGGCCGCGGAGGTCGGCGCGGCGAGCCGGCGGACGCGGGGCATGCGCTAGGGCTCGTGAGGGTGGTGGTGCCCGTGGCCGTGGCTGCCGTGGCCATGCGCATGGCCGCCGGCGGCATAGGCGCCGCCCTCGGGCTCGAAGGGCGCGAGCGCCTCGGTCACGGTCAGGTGCATCGCGCGCAGCATCTCGGCGAGCACGTGGTCGGGCTCGAGCTGCAGGCGCTCGGGCTGCAGCTCGAGCGCGACATGGCGGTTGCCCAGGTGGTAGGCCGCGCGCAGCAGGTCGAAGGGCGAGCCGTGCGCCGCGCAGGCGCTGACCTGCAGCACCGGCTGGGCGGCCGCGATCACACGCACCAGCGAGCCGTCCTCGGCCACCAGCAGGTCGCCGCCGCGCACGACGCTGCCGCGCGGCAGGAAGACGCCGAGCACGCGGCCCTGCGAATCGGTCGCGTCGAAGCGGCTCTTCTGGCGCACGTCCCAGTCGAGCTCGACGTGGGCGGCGCGCTTCACGAGGGCCGAGGCAAGGCCGCGGCCCTGCGAAACCAGTTTGTTGACGCTCAGCATCAGAACAGGAAGTAGCGCTGCGCCATCGGCAGCACCGCAGCCGGCTCGCAGGTGAGCAGCTGGCCGTCGGCGCGCACCTCGTAGGTCTGCGCGTCGATCTGCATGCGCGGCAGCCAGGCGTTGTGGACCATGTCGGTCTTCTTCACCGTGCGGCAGCCGCGCACCGCCGCGACGCTCTTCTCGAGGCGCAGGCGCTCGGCCACGCCGGCCGCCTGCGCGGCCTGGCTGACGAAGGTCAGCGAGCCGCGCGCCAGCGCGCCGCCGTAGCTGCCGAACATCGGCCGATAGTGCACCGGCTGCGGCGTCGGGATGCTGGCGTTCGCATCGCCCATCAGCGCCGAGGCGATGAAGCCGCCCTTGAGCACCAGGCTGGGCTTGACGCCGAAGAAGGCCGGCCGCCACAGCACCAGGTCCGCCCATTTGCCGACCTCGATGCTGCCGACCTCGTGCGCGATGCCATGCGCGAGCGCCGGGTTGATCGTGTACTTGGCGACGTAGCGCTTGGCGCGGGCGTTGTCGTGGCGCGAGGAATCTCCGGGTGACCCGCCGGGCCACGTGTCCGGTGCCAGCGCGCCGCGCTGGACCTTCATCTTGTGCGCGGTCTGCCAGCAGCGGATCACGACCTCGCCGACGCGGCCCATGGCCTGCGAGTCGGAGCTGAACATGCTGATCGCGCCGAGGTCGTGCAGGAGGTCCTCGGCCGCGATGGTCTCGCGGCGGATGCGGCTCTCGGCGAAGGCCAGGTCCTCGGCGATGCCGGCGTCGAGGTGGTGGCACACCATCAGCATGTCGAGGTGCTCGTCGATGGTGTTGACGGTGTAGGGCCGCGTCGGGTTGGTCGACGAGGGCAGCACATTGGCCTCGCCGACGACCTTCAGGATGTCCGGCGCATGGCCGCCGCCGGCGCCCTCGGTGTGGAAGCTGTGGATCGTGCGGCCCTTGAAGGCGGCGATCGTGTCCTCGACGAAGCCGCTCTCGTTGAGCGTGTCGGTGTGGATCGCGACCTGGGTGTCGCTGTCCTCGGCCACCGACAGGCAGCAGTCGATCGCCGCCGGCGTCGTGCCCCAGTCCTCGTGCAGCTTCAGGCCGATCACGCCGGCCTCGACCTGCTGCATCAGGCCCTCGGGCCGGCTCGCGTTGCCCTTGCCGAGGAAGCCCAGGTTCATCGGGAAGGCGTCGGCCGCCTGCAGCATGCGCGCGATGTTCTCGGGCCCCGGCGTGCAGGTGGTCGCGAAGGTGCCGGTCGCCGGGCCGGTGCCGCCGCCGAGCATGGTGGTGATGCCGGAGTTGAGCGCCTCGTCGATCTGCTGCGGGCAGATGAAGTGGATGTGGCTGTCGATGCCGCCGGCGGTGACGATCATCCCCTCGCCAGCGATCACCTCGGTGCCCGGGCCGATGACGATGTCGACGCCCGGCTGCACGTCGGGGTTGCCGGCCTTGCCGATCGCGGCGATGCGCTGGCCGCGGATCGCGATGTCGGCCTTGACGATGCCCCAGTGGTCGAGGATCAGCGCGTTGGTGATCACGCAGTCGACCGCGTCCTGCGGGCCCGGGCCGTTGGGCCGCTGGCTCTGGCCCATGCCGTCGCGGATGGTCTTGCCGCCGCCGAACTTGACCTCTTCACCGTAGCCGCCGGCGCGCAGTGTGTAGTCGGCCTCGACCTCGATGACCAGCGCGGTGTCGGCCAGGCGCAGGCGGTCGCCGACCGTCGGGCCGTACATCTCGGCATAGGCGCGGCGGCCAATGGATGAACTCATCGCCTAGCTCTCCGTGGCGTCACAGGGCTCGCTGCGACGCAAGAACCCGTTCCAGCCCAGCGGACGCCGTGGCGCCGGCTCTGCCGGGCCACTGGCGTCGCCCCCTCGAGGGGGCGCGCCGAAGGCGCTACGGGGGGGGCCATCTACAGCGCTCCCTGGATGGTGCCGCGGAAGCCCCAGACGGCGCGACCGCCGGCGTAGTCGACCAGCTCGACGGTGCGCTGCTGGCCGGGCTCGAAGCGCACCGCGGTGCCCGAGGCGATCGCCAGGCGCATGCCGCGCGCGGCGGCGCGGTCGAAGGCCAGCGCCGGGTTGGTCTCGGCGAAGTGGTAGTGCGAGCCGACCTGGATCGGCCGGTCGCCGCGGTTCTCGACCACCAGCGTCAGCCGGCGCCGCCCGGGCAGCAGCGCGTGGTCGGGCCCGTCGGCCGGGAGCAGTTCACCAGGGATCAGCATGGTGGCAGGCCGGCGCTCAGCGGCGGCGCAGGAACCACAGCAGCGCGGCCGCGACCGCGGCCAGCGCGATCCAGCCCCAGGCGTCGGTCGCATGCCAGTGCGAGCCCTCGAGACCATGGCCCTCGTGGGCCTGCGCGGCCGCGGCCGTCATCAGGCCTGCCAGGGTGAACCACGGTGCGCGCGTCTGTTTCATGGTGCATGCCTCATGCGATTGGTTGGTGCACGGTCACCAGCTTGGTGCCGTCGGGGAAGGTCGCCTCGACCTGGATCTCCGGGATCATCTCGGGCACGCCCTCCATCACGTCGTCACGGGCCAGCACCTGCCGGCCCGCGCTCATCAGTGCGGCGACGCTCTGGCCGTCACGCGCTCCCTCCAGGATCGCCGCCGAGATCAGCGCGACGGCCTCCGGGTGGTTGAGCTTCAGGCCGCGGGCCTTGCGGCGCTCGGCGAGCAGCGCGGCCGTGAAGAGCAGCAGCTTGTCCTTTTCGCGCGGGCTCAGATCCATGAGCCTCCCTTCAGCACGAGCGATGCCAGGCCCTGCGGGCCGGTTGGTGCGCTTCTTGCGCCCAGGCCGGTCCCCATGGCCGAGCCGATCCAGCACGTCGTCAAGATCCGCCGCGACTACAACGCCTGGGTCGCGCGCGAGACGATGGAGGACTACGCGCTGCGCTTCACCGCGCGCAGCTTCCGCAAGTGGTCGCCGCTGCGCGTGGCCAACACCGCGCTCGGCGGCGCCGCCTCCTTCCTGATCCTGGAGGCGATTGGCGCGACGCTGCTGGTGCGCTACGGCTTCACCAACGCCGCGCTGGCGATCCTGGTGACCGGGCTGGTGATCTTCCTCGCCGGCCTGCCGATCAGCGTCTACGCGGCCCGCCACGGCGTCGACATGGACCTGCTGACGCGCGGCGCCGGCTTCGGCTACATCGGCTCGACCATCACCTCGCTGATCTACGCGAGCTTCACCTTCATCTTCTTCGCGCTCGAGGCGGCGGTGATGGCCTATGCGCTGGAGCTGGCCTTCGGCATCCCGCCGGCCTGGGGCTACCTGGTCTGCGCGCTGGTGGTGATCCCGCTGGTGACGCACGGCGTCACCGCGATCGGCCGGCTGCAGGCCTGGACGCTGCCGCTGTGGCTCGTGCTGCTGGTCGCGCCCTTCGTCGCGGTGTTGCACGCCCACCCGGGGCTGGTCGCCGGGCTGGTGGCCTACCCGGGCGCCGCTGGCACGCATGGCGGCTTCGAGT
>DATMJX010000093.1:0-2806 GCA_035553715.1 Methylibium sp. | reverse complement strand
CGTAAGCGTGGTCTCACCACCGCATTGACCCGACCCTGGTGAACAGCCGAGCATGTGTCCGCAATGCAAGACAGCGGACACACCCCAGACTGGCCGGGTGCGAGCGTGGAGCGCGTGATGCGCAACGGCAAGCGCATCTTCACGACGGCGTTCAAGACCTGGCTGGTCGAGCAAGCCGTCAGGCCGGGCGTGTCGGTCGCAGGCCTGGCGATGAAGCACGGTGTCAACGCCAACCAGTTGCGCCGCTGGATGAAGCTGCAGCATCTGCGCGGCACCTCACCGGTGCCGGCGTTGTTGCCCGTCACCGTCTGCGAGTCGCCAGCCCGCGAGGTGGTGAGCCCGTCGTGCGTGCCGACCATCGAGATCGAGGTGGCAGGCGCCATCGTGCGAGTGAGCACTGCGGTGGACGAACAGCACCTGCGCATCGTGCTGCGGGCACTGCGTCCGTGATCGGTCTGCCCGCCGGTACACGCGTGTGGCTCGTGGCCGGCCACACCGACATGCGCAAGGGCTTCGACGGTCTGGCTGCCATCGTGCAGAGCGCGCTGGCGGCCAACCCCTTCGACGGCCACGTCTTCGTCTTCCGAGGCCGCCGCGGCGATCTGATCAAGGTCCTGTGGTTCGACGGCCAGGGCCTGCTGCTGCTGGCCAAGCGGCTCGAGCGCGGCCGCTTCGTCTGGCCCGCCGCCTCGGATGGCCGCGTGGTGCTCACGCCGGCGCAGCTGTCCATGCTGCTCGAAGGCATCGACTGGCGCATGCCGACGAGGACGCATACGCCCGCGCTCGCCGCGTGAGCACTGGATGGACTTCGCTCCGGTGCGCCCCGGAGTGACGATGCATTGGGCCTCGGGCACAGTGAAGTCTGTGCCGCACACGAGCTCATCCATCGATCAGTTGCCCGACGACCTGAAATGGCTCAAGGACGAGGTGCAGCGCCTGAAGCTGATGGTCGACAAGCTCACGCTGCAGCTGGCGCGGCGTGCGCGCTCGCAGTACGGCGCCAGCAGCGAACGCTTCGCCGACGGCCAGACCAGCCTCATCGAGCCCGCAGTACTGGATGAACTGCCGCGCGCCAAGGCGGCTGTTGCAGCGGCCAACAGCACGACGGCTGACCGCAGTCTTCCCGAGCACCTGCCGCGCGAGCAGCACGACATCCGTCCCCAGACGAGCACGGCGCACCACGACGCGCTGGGTCAGCCGTGCGGCTGCACTGCCTGCGGTGGCCGGCTGCGGACGCTGGGCGCGGACGTCTCGCACCACCTGGAGTACGTGCCTGGGCGCTTCAAGGTCGTGCGCACCGTGCGCGAGAAGCTCGCCTGCACGGCGTGCCAGACGATCTTCCAGGCGCCGGCCCCGAGCCGTCCGATCCCGCGCGGCCTGGCCAGCGCGGGGTTGCTGGCGCACGTGATGGTCAGCAAGTACTGCGACCACCTTCCGCTGTACCGCCTCAGCCGCATCTACGCGCGTGAAGGCGTGGACATCGAGCGCGCCACGATGGCCGGCTGGGTCGAGCAGGTGCACGCGCTGCTGGATCCGCTGGTGGCTGCGCTCGGCCGCTACGTACGCCAAGGCACCAAGGTGCACGCTGACGACACGCCGGTGAACGTGCTCGCGCCGGGCAACGGCAAGACCCGCACCGGCCGGCTGTGGGTGTACGTGCGCGATGACCGGCCCGCGGCGAGCACGCAGCCGCCGGCGGCCTGGTACCGCTACAGCCCCGACCGCAAGGGCGAGCACCCCAGGGGCCACCTGAGCGGCTTCGGCGGCATCCTGCAGGCCGACGCCTATGGTGGTTGGGGCGGCCTGTACGACAACGGCGTCACCGAGGCGGCGTGCTGGGCCCATGCGAGGCGACCGTGGTGGGATCTGTACGAGGCGCACCGCGACGAACAAGGGCTGGCGGCGCAGGCTCTGCGGCGCATCCAGGCGCTGTACGCGATCGAAGCCGACATCCGGGGCCAGCCCCCGGACATCCGACGACAACAGCGACAAGCCCGGGCCGGGCCGCTGCTGGCCGAGTTCCACGGCTGGCTGCACGCGGCGCTGACGAAGGTCTCCACGAAGTCGGAGCTGGCCAAGGCCGCGCGCTACAGCCTGGTGCGCTGGACGGCGTTGAGCCGCTACGTCGATGACGGGCGCATCGAGATCGACAACTCGGCGGCCGAGCGGGCCATCCGCGGCATCGCGCTCGGAAGAAGCAACTACCTCTTCATGGGCTCGGACGAGGGCGGGCATCGTGCGGCCAGCCTGTACAGCCTGGTGGAGACGGCCAAGCTCAACGCCCTGGACCCGCAGGCCTACCTGCGTGAGGTGCTCGAGCGCATCGCCGAGCACCCGATCAACCGCATCGACGAGTTGCTGCCGTGGAACATCGGCCGCCAGCGCGAGCCGCAAAGGATGGCTGCGTGAGCGCACCGGGCGTCGACCCGAGGCTGGCGGAGGTGCTCGGCCGCGCCAGCAGCCTGGAGCTGTTCCAGCTCAACAGCGTCATCGAGCGCATGCTGGCCGACCCGAAGCGCATCGTTCAGAGCCGCAAGGACCTGCACCTGGGCCAGACGGTGCGCTTCATGGACTGGCGCGATGGCCGGATGCGCACGGGCAAGGTGCTGGCGATGAAGGACACGCAGGCCACGATCCACGAGGACGGCACGCACAGTTCGTGGTCGGTGCCCTATGCGGCGATCGAGCCGCCAGCGCCGACGGCCAAGCCCGCCGCGGCGCCCGAGCCACCCGCGCCGCCACGGCCCAGCCGCAACGACTTCCGCTGCAACGAGAAGGTGGCCTTCGAGGACAAGTACCTCAATAC
>DATMJX010000092.1:0-12959 GCA_035553715.1 Methylibium sp. | reverse complement strand
GGGCACCCGACCCAGCACCTGCCGCAAAACGCCGCCGAGCACCAGCGCGACGATGAACAGCACCGGCCAGCTTTGTCCGAGGCCGTTGTCAGCGGCTGCCGAGCCGCGCCGCGTTGGCGGCGGCAGGGCCTCGCCATCGAGGACGCGCACGATCTGATCCAGCCCTGCAGTGAGGCCCCCATAGAAGTCGCCCTGCCTGAACCGCGGCGTGATGACCTCCGCAATGACCCGCGCAGCTGTCGCGTCGTTCAGTGCGCCTTCGATCCCGTAGCCGACCTCGATCCGTACGGCGCGGTCGTCCTTGGCAACGAGCAGCAACGCGCCGTCGTCGACCTTGCGGCGGCCCAGCTTCCATTGCTCCACCACACGCAGCGCGAAGGGTTCGATCGCCTCCGGCCGCGTCGTCGGCACGATCAGCACCGCGATCTGCGTGCCCTTGCGCTCCTCGAACGCGCGCAGCGATTGCTCGAGCGCGGCGCTCTGCTGTGGCGTCAGCGTGCCGGTCAGGTCGGTCACCCGGCCTTGCAGAGGCGGCACCGGGACCAGGTCCTGGGCGGCTGCGCCGAGTGCGGCCGAGCACAGGAGCCAGAAGACGGCGAGCCAGCGCAGGAAGCGTCCAACTGGGACGCGGGCTGCTGTCATTTCTTGGCACCCGAGGCGCCGATGCCGCCGAGATCGACCTTCGGCGGCACCGCGAGCGCCGCCTCGTCGGTGACGCTGAAATTGGCCTTGACGCCGTAGCCGAACACCATCGCCGTCAGGTTGCTCGGGAAGGTGCGGACCGCGACGTTGTAGTCCTGCACGGCCTTCACGTAGCGGCCGCGCGCCACGGTGATGCGGTTCTCGGTGCCTTCGAGCTGACCGCGCAGATCCTGGAAGCCCTGGTTGGCCTTCAGGCTGGGGTAGTTCTCGGTCACCACCAGCAGGCGCGACAACGCGCTCGACAGCTCGCCCTGCGCGGCCTGGAACTTGTTGAACGCCTCGGGGTTGTTGACCAGCTCGGGCGTGGCCTGGATCGAGGTGGCCCTGGCGCGCGCCTCGACCACCTTGGTCAGCGTCTCCTGCTCGAAGTTGGCCTCGCCCTTGACGGTGGCGACGATGTTCGGGATCAGGTCGGCGCGGCGCTGGTACTGGTTGAGCACCTCTGACCAGCTGGCCTTGATCTGCTCGTCGGTCGACTGGAAGGTGTTGTAGCCGCACCCGGACAGCGCGAGCGTCAGCACGGCAAGAAGGGTGACGAGGAAGTGGCGCATGGTCAGGGCTCCTGGGGGTGTCGTTGGGGAAGGGGGTCGGAAGGAACACGCGGCGACCGGGGTAGAGGGTCCTCGGGTGACCACCAGGCGGGCCGCACGATCAGGGTGCCCAGCGTGGCCAGCAGCGGCAGCGCAAGCCACGCGAAGCTGAGCTGGGCCACCGCGCCGAAGAGCCAGCCGGCGGCCGCCGAACCGAGCGTCTGCCCGAAGCCCGCTGCCGCGGCCAACCCGCCCATCGTCGCGCCGAGCCGCCGCCGCGAGGCTCCCGCCGCAAGGTAGGAGATGGTCGGCAGCACGAGCCCGGTGCCCGCGGCGGTGAAGCTGACGCCGACGTACATCCAGGCGTCGCTGCGGTGCTGCGCCAGCATCGCCAACCCGGCGATCGCCAGCACGAGCCCGGCCGCCATCACGCCGCGGCCGGCGGCACGTTCGAGCAGCCCGGTGAAGAACAGCAGCGCGTTGACGCCGAGCATCACGAGGCTGCACTCGGCGAACATCAGCGAGATCTCGCGCGACGACAGCGTCGGGTGCTGCTGGCCCTGCAGCACGATGCCGAGCTCGAAGCCCGCCAGCACGAACATGACCGCGCCGTTCAGTCCCCACAGCGCCAGCGCGCGCTTGCGATCGGCAGACGCCGGCAGCATGTCGTCCTCGGGTGCAGCCGGCGCGACGCGCGGCAGCGTGGCGGCCAGTCCCAGCATCATCAGCGCGCCCAGCGCCGCCGACATGACGATCACCAGATCCGTCGGATCGAAGGCGCTGGCACCGGCGCTGGCGAGCGCGGCGGACACCTGCGCGGCGCCGGCATTGAGTCCCGGTCCGAACAGGAAGCCCAGCAACGACATCGCGCCGAGCCACGCGAACCGGCGGGCGCGCTGGTCCTGCGGCGTGTGCTCGGCGACGAGCGCGGGCACAACAGGTACGACGGCAGCCACGAAGAAGCCGGTGGCCCCACGTGACGCGTAGATGCCGGCGAGACCGATCCAGTCGGGCCGCAACAGAGGCAGCAGGCTGGCGACGTAGCCGACCAGACCGGCCACCAGGATGCGGCCCCGGCCTCCGCGGTCGGAGACCAGGCCCCACAGCGGCGCGCCGATCAGCACCCCGGCGGCGTACAGGCCGCTGAGCAGGCCGACATGGCGCGCGACCTCGGCCTGACCGTCTGCCGCCATCAGCGGCGTCAGCCAGGCCGGCAACAAGGGCATCAGCGCGCCGTAGCCGGCGGAGACGACGAAGACAGCGGCCGCAAGCCACGCGAGTTGCCACGCCCCCAGCCCGGCCGCCATTGGCGATCGCTGCTGTTCGAGGCGAGGTGGGTTCGTCATCGCGTCAACCTGGCGGTGATTCAGAGCACCAGCCGCAGCCCGGCCCGCACCGAGTTCGCGCCCGCGCCGCCGTCGGTGCCGCGCTGCCACTGGCGGCCGATCTCGAGGTACGGGGCGACGGCGCGCGTGATCTCGTAGCGCACGTTCAGTCCCCACTCGGACGAAGTCGCTCCGGCCTTGATGCCGTCAGACGGGATCGAGCGGGCCGCCCAATCGATGCCGACGAAGGGCCTGGCGATGAGGCGGTTCGTGAACAGCATGTCGTACTCGGCGCGGGTGCGGGCGAACAGGCGTCCGTCGCTGCGCACGAACGCGGCCACGTCGACATCGAAGGCGTAGGGCGCCAAGCCGCGCATGCCGATCACAGCGTAGTTGCGTGCCGCGGGTTTGAGTTCGCGGCGCAGGCCGAGCTGCAGGTCCCAGAAGGGTGCGACATAGCGGCTGTACAGCGCCTGCACCTCGGCGTCCTCGAGGCGGCCGTCGCGGCGCGAGCCCTCGGTACGCCAGGCGAAACGGTTGTAGTCGGTGCCGATCCAACCGTCGGCGCGCCAGGCCGCGATGCTCTTCGAGTCACTGCGGCCTGCATCGACCTCGACGCGGGTGGCTTGGAAGATCCCGTCGTCCTCCATCGCGCTGGCGGGGCTGGCCAAGGTGGCCAGCGCCGCGGCAAGCGCGAGCCCCGGCAGGCCCGCCGGGCGGTTGTTCTTCGTGTTCATGCGTGCGTGTTCCATGGCCAGACGATTCACTTGACGACGATGGCCTGGACCATGCCGGCGGCCGCGTGATAGAAGAGGTGGCAGTGAAAGACCCAGGGCCCCGGTTCGTCGAAGCTGGTGTGCACCGTGATGGTCTCGCCCGGCTTGACGATCACGGTGTGCTTGAGCGGAGCGAGCTCGCCCTTGCCGTTGTCGACCACGAAGAACGCGCCGTGCATGTGCATCGGGTGTTCCATCATGGTTTCGTTGATCAGGCGGATCTCCAGACGCTCGCCGACGCGCGCCTCGAAGAAGGTGGCCTGCGACAGCTTCTTGTCGTTGATCGACCAGATGTAGCGGTTCATGTCGCCGGTCAGACGCATGTCGATCTTCTTCGCCGGGCCGGCTGGCAACCGCATCGGCGTCAGCGCCTCGAGATCGGCGTAGGCGAGGCGGTCCTTCAGTCCGTCGGCGAGCGAGTCGGTCGCCTTCGCGTCTCCCATCGGCATGCCCCCCATGCCGGGCATGCCGTCCTGCATCGGCATGCCTTTCATGCCACCGTGCATCGCGTGCGGGTCGGCTGGCGTGGGGGCCGGAGCCGCGGGCGCAGCGCCGTGCCCGGCATGCGGATCCGCGGCTGCGGCGGCCTGGGGCGCCGGCGCGGCACCGTGGGCACCCCCATGCGCGCCGGCCATCTCGGCCATGCTGCGCACGGGCCGAGGACCCATGGGCGGGATCTCGCCCTCCATGCCGAGTTCGGGCGCGAGCGTGCCGCGCGCGAAGCCGATGCGCCCCGAGGTCGCGGCGAACAGCGTGTAGGCCTTGCGCTCGGTGGGCTTCACGATCACGTCATAGGTCTCGCCGTTGCCCATGCGCAGCTCGCGGACCTTGACCGGCCGCACGTTCTGCCCGTCGGCCTGCACGACGGTCAGGTCCAGGCCGGGGATGGACACATCGAAGAAGTTCATCGCCGACGCGTTGATCAGGCGCAGGCGGATTCGCTCGCCGGGCTTGAACAGCGCCGTCCAGTTGTCCTCGACGCGCTGGCCGTGCACGAGGAACTGCCACTGGCTCCCGCCGTCGGTGGCATCGGTGGGATCCATGCGCATGCGCGCCCAGGCCACGCGCTCGTTCCAGATCGCCTCGCGCTCTTGCGGACTGCGCGCCGCCTTCAGTTCGGCATAGAGGTCGGGCAGGGTCTGGCGGCGGTCGTTGTAGTAGCCCTCGACCTTCTTCAGGTTTGCCAGCACCTTCTCCGGCGGCGTGTCGACCCACTCGGACAGCATCACGACGTACTCGCGGTCGTAGCCGAACGGCTCGCGGCCCAGCGGGTCGATGATCAGCGGGGCGTAGAAGCCGGCGGGCTCCTGCAGGATGGCGTGGCTGTGGTACCAGTAGGTGCCGCTCTGGCGCAGATCGAAGCGGTACTGGAATGTCTCGCCTGGCTTGATGCCGGGGAAGGTCACGCCGGGCACGCCGTCCATGTTGTTCGGGACCTTCAGCCCGTGCCAGTGCGCCGCGGTCACCTCGTCGAGCCGATTGGTCAGGGCGATCGTGACCTCACGACCTTCGTGCATGCGCAGCAGCGGGCCCGGAACCGTGCCGTTGAGGGTGATGGCCGACGCCGGCGTGCCGGTGAAGTTGACCTGGGTGCGTGCCAGCGTCAGTTCGAACTTGGTGTCGACCCGCGAGGACGACAGCGGCAGGGCGAGGTGCGATTCCTTCACGACAGCATTGGCGCCGAGCGGCCAGGCCAGCATGGCGGCCATGCCGGCCGTGCCCTGCAGGAAGCGGCGCCTCGGCAGGGCGTGGCCTGCGGCGGCCCGCCGGCCTGCGTTGTGGGGGTTCATCGAAAGGACTCCTGTGGGTTCGACGATGGGGTCGGGGATGTGTGGGTCGGCCGGTTGCCGTTCGGCTTCAGGCCGACGCGCCCTGCGCGACCGGCGACGGCACGGCCGGTGAAGGGTGCGGACTGCGAATGCCGGCGAGCTTGGTGCGCTTGAGCATCAGCGCGTTGATCGCGACGATGGCCGAGCTGCCCGACATCGACAGCGCCGCGACCTCGGGCGAGAGCGTGAAGGGATAGAACACGCCTGCCGCGAGCGGGAAGGCGATCACGTTGTAGCCCACCGCCCACCACAGGTTCTGGTGCATCTTGCGCAGCGTCGCGCGCGACAGCTCGATTGCGCCGACGACGTCGTAGGGGTCGCTCTTCATCAGCACCACCTGAGCGCTTTCCATGGCCACGTCGGTGCCGGCGCCGATGGCGAAGCCGACATCGGCCTGCGTGAGGGCCGGGGCATCGTTGATGCCGTCGCCGACCATGGCGACCTTGTGGCCCTGGGCCTGCAGTTCCTTGATCTTCGAGGCCTTCTGTCCCGGCAACACATCGGCCAGCACGATGTCGATGCCGAGCTCCTTGCCGATGCGCTCGGCGGTGGCCTGGTTGTCGCCCGTGATCATGGCGACCTTGACACCGCGTTCCTGCAGCTTGGCGATCGTGGCCTTGGACGTCGGGCGCACCGCATCGGCGATCGCGATCAGGCCGATCAGGCGGCCGCCGCGTGCCACGTGGACGACCGTGCGGCCGCCGCCCTGCAGCCGTGCCGCCTCGGCCGCCAGTTCCGTCAGGCTGACCTGCTCGGCTTCCATCAGCTTGCGGTTGCCGAGCAGCACGACGTCGTCGCCGATCATGGCGCGCGCGCCCTGGCCGTCGATGTTGGTGAAGGCGGTTGCCGTCTCTGGCGTGTCCGGGCCGGCCTTCTTGAGCACCGCCAGCGCGAGCGGGTGCTCGGAAAACTTTTCCACTGCGGCCGCGGTGGACAGCAGCTGCGCCTCCGTCGTGCCGGGCGCCGGCACCATCTCGACGACGTCCGGCTGGCCCATCGTCAGCGTGCCGGTCTTGTCGAAGACGACCACCGTCAGCTTGGTCGCGTTCTCCAGCGCCGCGGCGTTCTTGAACAGGATGCCGTTCATCGCGCCCAGGCCGGTGCCAACCATGATCGCCATCGGCGTCGCCAGGCCGAGCGCGTCGGGGCAGGCGATGACGAAGACGGTGATGGTGAGCGTGAGGGCGAACAGCAGCGGCTGACCGAGGACCCAGAACCAGACTGCGAAGGTGAGGAGCCCGACGAGAATGGCCGCAAGCACCAGCCACTGCGACGCCTGATCGGCCAGCAGTTGACCCGGCGCCTTCGAGTTCTGCGCCTCCTGGACCAGCTTGACGATCTGCGCGAGCGCGGTGTCGGCGCCGACCTTCGTGGCCTGGTAGCGGAAGCTGCCGCTCTTGTTGATGGTGGCGCCGATCACGGCGTTGCCGACCACCTTCTTGACCGGCATCGACTCGCCGGTGAGCATCGACTCGTCGACTTGCGATCCACCCTCGGTGACCTTGCCGTCCACCGGGATCTTGTCGCCCGGCTTGATGACCACCGTTTCGCCGACCAGCACCTCGGAGGTCGGCACCTTGGTCTCGACGCCGTTGCGCAGCACGGTCGCCATCGGCGGCGCCAGATCCATCAGCGCGCGAATCGCGTCGGAAGCGCCGGCGCGCGCACGCATTTCCAGCCAGTGACCGAGCAGGATGAACACCAGCAGAACGGAGGCCGCTTCGTAGAACACCTCGCCTTCGTAGAAGAAGGTGGCGCCGAGGCTGAACACGTAGCCGGTGCCCACGGACAGCACGACCAGCGTGGCCATGTTCGCCACCTTGTTGCGCGCCGCGCGCCAGCCGGCGATGAAGAACGGCCAGCCGGGATAGGCGATGGCGCCGGTCGCGACGATGAACAGGAACAGGTTGCGATCCATCCCGAAGGGCGTCGCGAAGTCGCCGAACATCTTGCCCATCGGCGAGTAGAGGAACACCGGAATCGCGAACAGCAGCGCGACCACGAAGCGGTTGCGCATGTCGTTGGCCATGTCCTGCATCGACATGCCGGGCGCGTGGCCCATGTCGTGCATCATGTTGCTCATCTGGTGCGCGCCTTCACCGCCGTGGTCCGCGTGGGCCGCGTGCCCCGCGTGCGGAGCAGGGGGCGGAGCCTTCGTCGCGACGGGGGGCGAGGGGGTGCCCGTAGCGGCGGCATGCGCACCGTGATCATGGGCGCCGTGCGCGGCGTGGTCGTGCGCCGCGTGCCCGGCATGGACCCCGGCATGCCCCTCGGGCGGGCAGACGTGTGCCGGCAGCATCTCGCCGCGGCAGTGGTAACCGCAGTCGATGACGCGCCGGCGGATGTCCTCCAGTGAGGTCTTGGTCTCGTCGTAGTGGACGGTGGCGCTGCCGGCGACGTAGTTGACGTCGACATGGTGAACGCCCGCCAGCGCCGCGATCTGGCGCTGCACGCCGGCGGCGCTCAGGCTCGAGACCAGTTCGCCAACCTCTACGGTACTTGTCTTCATCGGAAGAATCCTTTGGATGGGGTGTCAGCGGGGCAGGCGTCCGGCAAGGGAATCACGCGCCCGGATCCGCGCCGATCGACAGCACGGCCTCGGAGAGGAAGCGGTGCGGCGGCACGGTCAGGTTGGTCGGCGCCGGCACGTTCTTGAACACGCGACCGGCGAGGTCGAACTTCGACCCGTGGCACGGGCAGTAGAAGCCGCCCGGCCACTGCGCGCCGATGTCGGGGCTGCCGGGCGTGGGTCGGAAGGTGGGGACGCAGCCCAGGTGGGTGCACACCGCTTCGATCACTGCCAGGTCGGGCCGACTCGAGCGCAGCGCGTTGCGCGCGGCTTCGGGCTGCTCCGACCGCAGCGACTGTGGGTCGGCGAGCAGGGCATCGTGCCGCGCCAGCGCGCCGATCATCTCGGGCGTGCGGCGCAGCACGAACACCGGCGTGCCGCGCCACTCCAGCGTGCGCAGTTCGCCGGGGCGCAGGCTGCCCACGTCGACGTCCACCGGCGCGCCCAGAGCACGCGCTTTCTCGCTGGGTGCGAGCGAGGCCACGAAGGGCACCGCGGTGCCGACCAGACCCGCACCACCGGCGACCGTCGCCGCGCCGAGCCAGAGGCGGCGGTCCGCATCCTTGGGCGAATCGGCGGGGAAAACGGAACTCGTCATAACAGTCTCCCGAGATGCAGCATTACGTTGTGGACCACGGTACGGCTCCGCTTGTCTATTGCATCTGCCCGCAGGCTTCAGGCAGCCGTGGCGCGGTTGCCCAGCGCGGGGACGAAGCGCGGGGTACGCGCGGCGTAGGCATCGAACTCGGCGCCAAAGCGCTCGCGCATCTCGCGTTCCTCCGTCACGGCAAGGCGCCCGTACATGGCCACGAGGATCGGAAACATCACCAGCGTCAGCAGCGTCGGCCACTGGAGCAGGAAGCCCAGCAGGATCATCACGAAGGCGACGTACTGCGGATGGCGGATGCGGGCATACGGTCCGGTCGTCGCCAGCTGGTTGGCGCGCTGGGCGTGGTACAGCACGTTCCAGGCCGCGGACAGCAGGTAGAAGCCGAGGCCCAGGAAGACGTAGCTCGCGATGTGCAGTACTCCGAAGTGCGGATCGCCCTTCTCGCCGAGCAGCGTCGACCAGAGGTGCCCGCTGTTGTGCGACATCAGGTCCAGGCTGGGGTACTTCGTCTGGAGCCAGCCCGACATCAGGTAGATCGTCAGCGGGAAGCCGTACATCTCGACGAACAGCGCGATGACGAAGGCCGCGAAGGCCCCGAAGGTGCGCCAGTCGCGTCCGGTCTGCGGCTTGAAGAAGCTGAAGGCGAACATCAGGAAGATGGCCGAGTTGAGGATGACCAGCATCCACAGCCCGTAGCCAGGTTGGTCGTGACTCATCTGCAGATCCCCTCAGTGGTGGTGGTGAGTCGTTTGGGAGCGCGCTTCGGACGCTTCCGGCCCTGCAGTGCGGGCGTCCGGAGGACGCTTGTCGCCATGCGCGTCACGGTGACCGTGGCTGTGGCCGCGGTGCATGAAGATGTGCAGGAACGGTGAGGCCGCCAGCAGCACGTAGGGGAGGGCACCCAGGGTGTGGGCGCGGTGCTCGGTCAACAGGAAGAACAGGGCGATCGCAGCAAACACCAGCAGGCCGATGGCATATCGGCTGCGCCAGAAGCCGCGTGGTCGGCGGTTCGGCTCGTCGTGGTCATGATCCATGGATGGACTCCTGTGCGGCTTTCGGTGCGGCGCGGCGAATCGAAGGATTCGACCGGTGCTTTCGGGCGCGTACGAGGGTCACTTGGCCGGTGCGGCCGGAGACATGGGCATGCGGTCCATCATCATCTGCATCATCGACTGCATCATGTCCATGCGCTTCTCCATCATCTGCTGGCGCGCGGCGGCGTTGGGTGCCTTCCCGGGCGCCATGCCACCCATCATCGACATGCCCTCCTGCATGAGCTTCATGTGCTCGGCCATCAGGGCCTCGCGCTCCGCCGGGGTCTTTGCGCTGGCCATCTTGTCGTGCATCGCCTGCATGGCCTTCATGTGCTTGTCCATCATGGCCATGTCGGGCATGCCCGCCGACTTGCTGGCAGCCGGTGCAGGTATCGCCGCAGAGGCGGCGCCAGCGGGGTGATGGGCCTTGTGCTGCTCGTCCTGTGCGAACAAAGGAATGGACGTGACGGTGAGGATCGCGACAGCGGCGACATTGCGAATGGGGAACATGGAAGCCTCCAGAAGACGAGAGAACGTTCGATCGGCGGATGGCCGGCCTGGCGGCCGGTCGAGTGGGTGACGCCAGAGTCTGCGGTTCCACTGTGCAGTCCGTAGTCGACTACGGACTAAACGGGGCGGAGCCGCGCAAATGGTCATCGGCAAGGGGCGCGCTGAAGAGCCCGACGCCCCGGCTCAAGGCCGCGCGCTATAGCGCGAACCGGGAGTACTGCACCCGCAAGGGGGGTGAAGGTGGCGGAGCCGCCGATAGGGCAGCTCGGACATGGGCAGCCGACGCCAATTGCTGGTTGCTGTACAGCGTGTATGTCGGAGGAACCAAGGTCTGCAGATCGGGCGTGTAGAGCTTGGGCAGTTGTTTCAGTAGCGTCTGCGACGACGCGTCGCAGGACTTCTGACACGGTGTCTTGTCCGCATATTCATCGTGCTGCGCTTGATCCACTTCGTGGGGTTGCACAGCAGCTCGCACCGGATGGTCCGCATGCGAAGCGAGCGCGCCGGTATGCGCTAGTTCGCCGCGCGGGGCCGTCAAACAGGCATTCGCCACTCCCGACAGCAGCACGAACATCCACACGAGCAGCATCGTGATGGCGATGCTGCGCTTGCAGTGACGGCTGGCGGGCAGGGACATGTTCAAGTCGGTATGAGTGCAGATCCGATGAATCCGTGGCGTAAGTTTCGCTGTACGTCGCATCGGAAAGGTTGATCGGCGTCAAACCGTCTCTGGGGTCAACTACGGAATCCGGTCGTACCATTTCGCCATGAAGAATTGGGTGGTTAAAGGCCCGCCGCCGCTAGAAGCGCCCTCTGCCTTGACAATCGGACGGCTCGCCAAGGCGGCCGGTGTGGGTGTGGAAACGGTGCGCTATTACCAGTCGCGAGGACTGCTCCGCGTACCAGCCGCCAACGGCGGCTTTCGTATCTATCCCGCTTCAGCGATCGACCGAATCGCGTTCATCAAGCGGGCGCAAGCGCTTGGCTTCACGCTGGATGAGGTGCGCGGCCTGCTGGACCTGGAAGATGGCCGCAACCGCCGGGCTATCCAGTCGGTCGCGCAGGCACGGCTGGACCAAATAGAGGGCAAGCTTGCGGATATGCAGCGAATGCGCGGGGTGCTGTCCGAATTGCTGCATCGCTGCAGGCAGGCCGGACCAACACAGGCTTGCCCGATCATCGAGACGTTGTCCGGCGCGAAGTGATCGTCGAGCGGCTCGTGCTTCGTGTGCCCGTGCTGTCTATGCTTGACGGACGTCAAGCGCGGCGCGCCCCGATGTGTCAGCAGCAGCGGCAGTCGCCGTGCCGAGCGGCCTTGCTATCCCCAGTGACCGGGGTCGGTGCGTCGTTCACGGCCACTGGCGTGTAGCCGGCTGCGGTGATGGACCGACTCAGTTGGTCGGCACTGGCTGTTCCCGAGACGACCCGAACCTGGCGGATCGCCAGATCGATCTCGACCTCGGCTCGCGGGTCGGTCGCCCGGATCGCCGCGGTGATGGTGCGGACGCAGTGGCCGCAGGTCATGTCGTCGACTCGGAACCGGATCGTGTTGCTCATGGTGCTCTCCTGCACGTTGATGACCCGGTTACTTTCGTCCTTGCCATCGTGGGAGGGTCAAGCCGCTTCGAGGGCTTCGTCCAATTCGCTGCACGGTGCTTGACCTTGCCATGATGGGAAGGTCTAGACTGGGTGCTCATTCGAGAATTCGAGGAGCTTGTCGTGATGAACATCGGCAGGGCGGCGGAGGCCTCCGGGGTCTCCGCAAAGATGATCCGGCACTACGAAGGTCGTGGCCTTCTGCCGGCCGCGCGGCGCACCGAGTCGGGCTACCGCCAGTACGAGCCCGGCGAGGTGCACACGCTTCGCTTCATCCGGCACGCGCGCGACCTGGGTTTTTCGCTGACCGAGATCGCCGAACTGGTCGGCCTTTGGCAGGACCGGCGGCGGCCGAGCCGGCAGGTCAAGGCCCTGGCCGAGGCGCATGTCCGTCAACTGGAGCAGAAGGCCTCGGAGTTGCTGGCGATGAAGGCCGCCCTCGAACACCTGGTTCATGACTGCCACGGCGACGACCGTCCGGACTGCCCGATCCTCGTCGGCCTGGCCGACCCCGGTGTCGCGCGGCCTGTAGCGGGTCGTGCCGCGTCGCGGCCCGCGGTACGGCGGGCCTAGACCGGCAGCCGCAGACCGACGGCGTTGCCGTTGGCCTCGGACCGGACGAAGACGCTGCCCCGGTGCATGACGGCGATGGCCCGGACGATGGCCAGGCCGAGCCCGACGCTCTCGCCGCTGTGCTGGCGCGATCCGTCGGCGCGGAAGAAGCGGTCGAACATCCGTGTCCTGACGGCCTCCGGGATGGGCTCGCCGGGGTTGTAGACCTCGACGATGGCCTGACCGTCCTCCTGGCCGAGGCGCAGCTCGATCGTGCCGCCGCGGGGCGTGTGCTTGATGGCGTTGGACAGCAGGTTCGACAGTGCGCGCCGCACCAGGCCGGCGTCACCGCGCGAGCGCGCGTCGCCGACCAGCTCGGCGGTGATCGACGCGTCGGCGAGGGCCGCCTCGAAATAGTCCAGGGCCTTGCGGGCCTCGGTGCGCAGGTCGAGGTCGCGCCACACGGCCGCGGACTCACCGCGGTCGGCGCGGGCCAGGAACAGCATGTCGTTGACCATGCCTTTCATCTCCTCGAGCTGGTCGAGCTGCTGGGCCAGCGTCTGTTCGAGCTCTTCGTGGGGGCGGGCGCTGGACAGCGTGACCTGGGCGGCATTGATCAGGCTGGCGAGCGGCGTGCGCAGTTCGTGGGCCACGTCGGCGTTGAAGGCCTCCATGCGACGGTAGGCCTGCTCGACGCGGTCCAGCGCCGCGTTGAACGCCCGCACCAGCCCATGCACTTCCGGATCGACGGCGTCGTCGCGCAACCGCACCGACAGGGAGGCCGGGGCGATGGCGGTGGCTTCCGCGGAGAGCCGGACTAGCGGCTGCAGGCCGCGCCGGGTCGTCCAGGCCGCGAGAACGATGCTCGCCAGCACGCCGATGGTGCAGGCGGCCACCAGCACGACGAGATAAGCGGCCAGCAGGCG
>DATMJX010000091.1:0-5659 GCA_035553715.1 Methylibium sp. | reverse complement strand
ATGACGAGCGTCGAGTTCCCGTCCCCGGACGCCAGCCCCACGCTCGCCCCAGGTCCCTATGCGGTCCTGGTCGTCAGCGACGACGGGGCCGGCATCAGCGATGCGACGCTGCCGCAGATCTTCCAGCCCTTCTTCACGACCAAGCCGCCCGGCAGCGGTACCGGTCTGGGGCTGTCGGTCGTGCACGGCATCGTGACGTCGCATCACGGCGGCATCGCGGTGACGAGCACCCTGGGACACGGCAGCCGCTTCGACGTCTACCTGCCGATGTCCCCCTGCGCGGACGGCGACGCGCTCCCGACCGAACCCTCCGCACGGCCGACCGGCGCGCGCCAGCGTGTCCTGCTGGTCGACGACGACGACGTCGCCGGGCTCGTCGCCGAGCAGGTGCTGGTCCGTGCTGGCCATGCGGTCGAGCGCTTCTCGGACCCGCACGCGGCGCTCGAGGCGCTGGCGCGCCAGCCGGACGCTTTCGACGTGCTGGTCACCGACTACCAGATGCCCTCGATGAGCGGCATCGCCGTGTGCGCGGCAGCGCGCGCCTTGTGCCCCTCCCTGACGGTGGTGCTGTCGTCGGGCTTCATCGACCCGCCGGTCGAGGCACGCAGCCGCGCGGCCGGCGTCAGCCGGATCGTCCGCAAGGAGCGGCTGGTGGAAGACCTCGCCGCGGCCATCGACCCACGCGATCGCTGAGCGCCTGCGGGAGCTTGCTTACGTAGTTCCCGCCGTCGGGGGCCCCACCGGCCTGCCTAGCATTGGTGCACTGTTCAGCGCACCGCGCTTAGGAGACCTCCGATGAAACGCATGCTGCTCGCCGCCGTGTCGGCCTTCGCCGCCACCGGGGCCTGGGCCCAGGCCTACCCCGAGAAGCCGGTCACCATCGTCGTGCCCTTCGCCGCCGGTGGCCCGACCGACAAGGTGGCACGCGACTTCGCCGAGGCGCTGCGCAAGCCGCTGGGCAACGCGACGATCGTGATCGAGAACGTCGGCGGCGCCGGCGGCACGCTCGGCGCGACCAAGGTCGCGAAGGCCGCGCCGGACGGCTACACGCTGCTGCTCGCGCACATCGCGATCGCCACGTCGCCGGCGCTGTACCGCACGCTGCAGTACAAGACCGAGGAGTTCGAGTACCTCGGCATGATCAACGAGGTGCCGATGACGCTGATCGGCCGCCCGACGCTGCCGGCCAACAACTACGCCGAGCTGCTGAAGTGGATCGATGCCAACAAGGGCAAGATCAACCTCGCCAACGCCGGACTCGGCGCCGCCTCGCACCTGTGCGGCCTGCTGTTCCAGAGCATGCTCAAGGTCGACATGACCACCGTGCCCTACAAGGGCACCGGCCCGGCGATGACCGACCTGATCGGCGGCCAGGTCGACATCATGTGCGACCAGACCACCAACACCACCTCGCAGATCGAAGGCGGCAAGGTCAAGGCCTACGCCGTGACCACCGCCAAGCGCCTGACGACGCCGGCGCTGGCCAAGCTGCCGACGCTCGACGAGTCGGGCCTGAAGGGCTTCAATGTCAGCATCTGGCACGGCCTGTACGCGCCCAAGGGCACGCCCAAGCCGGTGCTCGACAAGGTCAACGCAGCCCTGAAGCAGGCGCTGAACGACCCCGAGTTCCACAAGCGCCAGGAGGCGCTGGGCGCGGTCATCGTCACCGACGCGCGCACCAGTCCGGCCGAACACAAGAAGTGGGTGTTCGCCGAGATCGACAAGTGGAGCCCGGTCATCAAGGCTGCCGGTCAGTACGCCGACTGAGCAACCCGGCCCGGACGGGCCGGCCGCGCGGCGCCCCACCGCACCGGCCTCGCGCGGGCTACAGGCCACCCAGCCCCGGGTGGCCTTCGTTGCTGCGCGCTACCGGAAGGGGCAGCGGTAGACCCCGGTGCCGGTGCGCGCGACCCAGACCAGCGCGCCGCCGGACTCGGCCGCCACGCCAAGCGTGAAACCCCCGTCATCGACGCGCAGGCCGCGCCGCGCCAGCTCGGCGAGCGCGGCATCGGAGTCGCGAAACACCTGGGGCAGCTCCGGCGTGCGTCGACGCTCCTCCTTCCACACGCGACCAAGCCGCGCGTACCGCAGCCGGCCCTCGGCAATGCCCTGCGCGAGCACGCTGCCCGGTGGCGGAAAGGGGGTCGCTTGCAGCGTCAGCACCTCGCGGCCGAAACGGCCGCTGGCGCTGCCGTCGAGGTACCAGTCGACCACGGCGCGGGCGCGCGCCCTCGGCAGGTCGAAGTGGAACTGCCAGCGGCTCGCCGCTCCGTCGGCCTGCGTGCCGTGCGGGGCGAGCACCTGCTTGAGCTGGGCGTCGCGGTCGAGCCGCTGCACCTGCGCGACCGCCCGCTCGAAGGCACTCGAAGCCAGGCAAGGCACGCCGCCGCCCCGCGAGGTCGTGCTCGTTTCCAGCGGCTCGCGCAGGCTGCGCCGGTCGAGCCATCGGTCGACGCGGTTGCTGAAGCGGCGCCACGCGCTCATGCTGGCAGACCGGCAGGAGACGGCGCACCTGCCGCGGCAGGCCGGAACACCAGCGGGATCGTCACGGGGCCGTCGTTGACCAGATGGACCTGCATGTCAGCCCCGAACTCACCGGCCTCGACCACCGGGTGGGCGGCGCGGGCGCGCGCCAGCACACGCTCGTAGAGCCCTCGCCCGAGCTCGGCCGGCGCCGCGGCGCCGAAGCTCGGCCGGTTGCCGCCGCGGGTATCGGCCGCGAGCGTGAACTGCGAGACAATCAGCAGCCCGCCGACGCCCCCCGGCTCGGCGCCCAACTCGCGCAGGCTCAAGTTCATCTTGCCGGCCGCATCCGCGAACACGCGCAGCTTGAGCAGCTTGTCGACCAGTGCGTCGGCCTGGGCCTCGCCGTCGCCAGTCTCGGCGCACACCAGCACCAGCAGCCCCCGGCCGATCGCGCCGACCACACGCCCACCGACCTCGACGCGCGCCTGGCTGACACGCTGCAGCAACGCGATCACGGCCCGCCCTTGGGATCGTCGAAATGCGCTTCGACGTCCATCGGCAGGAGCTGGATCGTCGCCCTCAGCCCGGGCACCGCGGCCATCAACGCCTGCTCGACATTGGTCCGCAGCGCCGCGGCACGCCCGAGGCTCCAGGCGCCGGGCATGTGCATGTGCAGATCGACGAAGCGGCGCTGGCCGGCCCGGCGGGTCGACACGTCGTCGAAGCGGATGGTGTGCTCGTGGCGAAACTGATCGAGCGTGTGTTCGATCTGCGCGAGCACCTCGGGCTCGAGCGCCTCATCGAGCAGGCCGCTGGCCGACCGCCGCACCAGCGACATGCCCTCGCGCAGGATGTTCAACGCCACCGCGATCGCGAGCACCGGGTCCAGCCACAGCCAGCCGGTCGCTGCGACCGCGAGCAGACCGATCACGACGCCGGCGGAGGTCCAGACATCGGTGAACAGGTGGCGCGCGTCGCCCTCTAGCGCGATCGACCGATGCTCCCGCGCGGTGCGCAGCATCGACCAGGCCAGCGCACCATTGAGCACCGAGCTGGCCACCGACAACGCCAACCCGAGGCCGAGCTGCTCGACCGGCTGCGGCTGCGACAGGCGACCGATGGCGGCCCAGATGATGCCGAGCGCGGCCGCGAGGATCAGCACGCCCTCGAAACCGCTGGAGAAGTACTCGGCCTTGTGGTGGCCGTAGGGGTGCTCGTCGTCGGGCGGCCGGGCCGCGATAGTCACCATCGCCAGCGCGAAGATCGCGCCCGCCAGATTGACGAGCGACTCCAGCGCGTCCGACAGCAGGCTGACCGAGCCGGTCAGCCACCACGCGCCAGTCTTCAGCGCGATCGTCACCAGGGCGACCGCGACCGAGAGCTTGAGATGGAGCCCAACCGCGTGCATCGCGGCCATTGTGTCGCGCCGCGCTCAGCTCAGTGTGACGCGCGCGAACTTGCGCTTGCCGACCTGCACGACATAGCGGCCGGCCCCCAGCTTCAGCCCCTTGTCGGCCACCACCGCCCCGTCGATGCGCACACCGCCCTGCTCGATCAGGCGCGACGCCTCGCTGGTCGACGGAGCCAGGCCGGCCTGCTTGAGCAGCGCGCCGATCGCCAACGGCACGCCGGCCAGCGCGACGTCCGGAATGTCATCCGGCACACCGCCGCGCGCCCGCAACTCGAAATCGGCCACCGCCGCCTCGGCCGCTTCGGCACCATGGAAGCGTGCCGTGACCTCACGCGCCAGCGCGACCTTCGCCTCCTTCGGGTTGCGCCCCGCCTCGACCTCGGCGCGCAGCGCGGCGATCTCGGCCTCGGCGCGGAAGCTCAGCAGCATGTACCAGCGCCACATCAGCGCGTCGGGAATCGACAGCAGCTTGGCGTACATCGTGTTCGCCGGCTCGGTGATGCCGATGTAGTTGTTCTTGCTCTTCGACATCTTCTCGACGCCGTCGAGCCCCTCGAGCAGCGGCATCGTCAGCACGCACTGCGGCTCCTGGCCGTACTCGGCCTGCAGCTGCCGGCCGACCAGCAGGTTGAACTTCTGGTCGGTGCCGCCGAGTTCCAGGTCGGACTTCAGCGCCACCGAGTCGTAGCCCTGCATCAGCGGGTAGAGGAACTCGTGCACCGAGATGGGCACACCGCTCTTGTAGCGCTTGGTGAAGTCGTCGCGCTCGAGCATGCGCGCCACCGTGTAGCGCGAGGCCAGCTGGATCAGGCCACGTGCACCGAGCGGATCGCACCATTCGGAGTTGTAGCGGATCTCCGTGCGCGCCGGATCGAGCACCAGGCTGGCCTGCTTGTAGTAGGTCTGGGCGTTCGCCTCGATCTGCTCGCGCGTCAGCGGCGGGCGGGTGGTGTTGCGGCCCGAGGGATCGCCGATCATCGACGTGAAGTCGCCGATCAGGAAGATCACCTGGTGCCCCAGATCCTGCAGCTGGCGCAGCTTGTTCAGCACCACGGTGTGGCCGAGGTGGATGTCCGGCGCGGTCGGATCCAGGCCCAGCTTGATGCGCAGTGGCACGCCGGTTGCTTCGGACCGTGCGAGCTTGTGCAGCCAGTCCTCTTGCGGCAGCAGTTCGTCGCAACCGCGCAAGCTGACGGCCATGGCAGCACGAACCCGATCCGTAATCGGGTACTTGGGCGCACTTGCCGCTGCTTGCGCGCCGTTCGGGGTAAGAACCTGATCAGCTTCAGAGGGCATGCCGGATACCGGGTTTCCACAATGACCACTCGAAGGGCCATCGATACAATCGCGCGTCGCGCAGTGGCGGGCATTCTAGAGGACGCCCCGGATCTGGCCGCCGCTGCCGCCCCCCTCCTTTCACACTGCCCCCGCATCACGGTTTACCGCCGATGCGCGGCGCAGAACAGACTCTCGGGATCGTTGGCTTGAACAACGCCACCTCTTTGCAACAGGCCGCCGAGCGCATCGACGGCTGGCTTCGCCGCCATCCGAAGCGGTTGACTGCCGCCTTCGCGTCCCTGCTGCTCGGGACCGCGGTGACCGCCTTCGGCGTCGCGCCACTGGCCCCGGATGCCGCCGACCTGCCGCGCAGCTGGGTGACCGAAACCGTCACGCCGCCGTCACTCGACGCCCAGTTGCAAGCGCTTGAAACCCATGCACTCGAGCTTTACCGCAGCGAGCTGACCCGCAACGGCGACACCGCCGACACCCTGCTGCGCCGCC
>DATMJX010000090.1:0-6878 GCA_035553715.1 Methylibium sp. | reverse complement strand
GTTCTGGCGGGCGGTGAGCCACCTGAACCCCTTCTTCTACATGGTCGACGGGTTCCGGTACGGCTTCTTCGGGGTCTCGGACACCTCGCCCTGGGTCAGTCTCGCCGTCGTGGCGGCGAGCTTCGCCGCGGTGGCGCTGCTGGCACTTTCGCTGCTCCGGAGCGGCTACAAGCTGCGCTCGTAGAATCACCCCATGGCCGAACCGACGTCCGCCGAAGTGCAACGCTACATCACCGAAGGGCTCGCCTGCGAGCATGTCGAGGTGGAGGGCGACGGCCGCCATTTCTTCGCGACCATCGTGTCGTCGGCCTTCCAGGGGCAGAGCCGGGTGCGCCGCCACCAGCAGGTCTATGCTGCCCTCGGCGATAGAATGCGCGAGCAAATCCACGCGCTGTCGATGAAGACGCTGACGCCGGCCGAATACGCGGCGCAGGCCCCCGGGGCCGGCACCGCTGCCGCTCACCACCACTGAACACCAGCCGCTGCTTTGGCGCGGCTTGTGGGCCCCGTCGCAGGCGACGGGCAGGCCGGGCAAGCGCGTGACGAAGGGGCGGCGCCCACCGCATCGATGGACAAACTCCTGATCCGCGGCGGCCGACCCCTGAAGGGCGAGGTCGCGATCTCCGGCGCGAAGAATGCGGCGCTGCCGGAGCTGTGCGCCGCGCTGCTGACCGAGCAGCCGGTGACGCTGGCGAACGTGCCGCGGCTGCAGGACGTCGCGACGACGCTGAAGCTGCTGCGCAACATGGGCGCGCGGGCCGAGCGCGGCGAGGCCCGCCCCGACGAGGTCGTGATCGACGCGGGCAGCGTCACCCGTCCCGAGGCGCCCTACGACCTCGTCAAGACGATGCGCGCCTCGATCCTGGTGCTCGGGCCGCTGCTCGCGCGCTTCGGCGAGGCCACGGTGTCACTGCCCGGCGGCTGCGCGATCGGCTCGCGGCCGGTCGACCAGCACATCAAGGGCCTGCAGGCGATGGGGGCCGAGATCCGCGTCGAGCACGGCTACATCCTCGCGAAGGCGTCGCGGCTCAAGGGCGCGCGCATCACGACCGACATGGTCACGGTGACCGGCACCGAGAACCTGCTGATGGCCGCCACGCTGGCCGAAGGCGAGACAGTGCTCGAGAACGCCGCCCAGGAGCCCGAGATCCCGGACCTGGCCGAGCTGCTGATCGCCATGGGCGCGCGGATCGAGGGCCACGGCACCAGCCGCATCCGCGTCCAGGGCGTCGAGCGCCTGCATGCGCCCGCCGTGCCGCACCACATCGTGCCCGACCGCATCGAGGCCGGCACCTTCCTGTGCGCGGTGGCCGCGGCCGGCGGCGACGTGCTGCTCAAGGACGCGCGCGCCGACCACCTGGACGCGGTGATCGACAAGCTGCGCGAGGCCGGCGCCGTGATCGAGGCGGTCGACGGCGGCCTGCGCGTGCGCGGCAACGGCCGGCTCAAGGCGGTGGGTTTCCGCACCAGCGAGTACCCGGCCTTTCCGACTGACATGCAGGCACAGTTCATGGCGCTGGACTGCATCGCCGAGGGCACGGCGCGGGTCACCGAAACGATCTTCGAGAACCGCTTCATGCACGTCAACGAGCTGCTGCGCCTGGGCGCGAGGATCGAGGTCGACGGCCACACGGCCCTCGTCACCGGCGTGCCGCGGCTGTCGGGCGCCACGGTGATGGCGACCGACCTGCGCGCCTCGGCCAGCCTGGTGATCGCCGGGCTGGTGGCCGAGGGCGAGACGCAGGTCGACCGCATCTACCACCTGGACCGGGGCTACGACCGCATGGAAGAGAAGCTGCGCCTCCTGGGGGCCGACATCGAAAGGCTGAAGTCATGACGATCACGCTGGCCCTGTCGAAGGGCCGGATCTTCGACGAGACCCTGCCGCTGCTGAAGGCTGCCGGCATCGAGGTCACCGAGGATCCGGAGCGCTCGCGCAAGCTGATCCTCGCGACGACGCGGCCGGACGTGCGCGTGGTGCTGGTGCGTGCGACGGACGTGCCGACCTATGTGCAGCATGGCGGCGCCGACCTCGGCGTGGCCGGGCTGGACGTGCTGCTCGAGCATGGCGGCGAGGGGTTGTACCAGCCGCTGGACCTGCGCATCGCCTGCTGCCGAATGAGCGTCGCGACCCGCGACGACTTCGACTACGCCAGCGCCGTGCGCCAGGGCTCGCGCATCCGCGTCGCGAGCAAGTACGTCAGCATCGCGCGCCAGCACTTCGCCGACAAGGGCGTGCATGTCGACCTGATCAAGCTCTACGGCTCGATGGAGCTCGCGCCGCTGACCGGCCTGGCCGACGCGATCGTCGACCTGGTGTCGACCGGCAGCACGCTGCGCGCGAACCACCTGGTCGAGGTCGAGCGCATCATGGACATCTCGTCGCGGCTGGTCGTCAACCAGGCCGCGCTGAAGTTGAAGCGCGAGCCGATCCGCACGCTGATCGAAGCCTTCGCTTCGGCCGTCCCCAACGCCCCCGCGGAGGACTGAACCATGGTCGCCGTTCGCCGCCTCGCCACCACCCAGCCTGATTTCGAGGCCGAGTTCGAGCGCGTGCTGCACTGGTCGGCCGAGACCGACGAGGCGATCGAGCAGCGCGTCGCGGCGATCCTGGCCGACGTGCAATCGCGCGGCGATGCGGCGGTGCTCGAGTACACCGCGCGCTTCGACGCGCTGCAGGCCGGCACCATGGCCGGGCTGGAGCTCAAGGCGTCCGATTTCGCCGCTGCCTTCGAGGCCATCACGCCGGCGCAGCGCGATGCGCTGCAGCAGGCCGCCGCCCGCATCCGCAGCTACCACGAGCGCCAGCTCGCCGCCACCGGCCAGAGCTGGACCTACCGCGACGAGGACGGCACGCTGCTCGGCCAGAAGGTCACGCCGCTGGACCGCGTCGGCATCTACGTGCCCGGTGGCAAGGCGGCCTACCCGTCGAGCCTGCTGATGAACGCGGTGCCGGCCCATGTGGCCGGCGTGCCCGAGATCGTCATGGTGGTGCCGACCCCGCGCGGCGAGCGCAACCTGCTGGTGCTCGCCGCCGCGCACGTGGCCGGCGTCAGCCGCGCGTTCACCATCGGCGGCGCACAGGCCGTCGCGGCGCTGGCCTATGGCACGGCCACCGTGCCCAAGGTCGACAAGATCACCGGCCCCGGCAACGCCTATGTGGCGAGCGCCAAGAAGCGCGTGTTCGGCACCGTCGGCATCGACATGATCGCGGGCCCGAGCGAGATCCTGGTGCTGGCCGACGGCTCGACGCCGCCCGACTGGGTGGCGATGGACCTGTTCAGCCAGGCCGAGCACGACGAGCTGGCGCAGAGCATCCTGCTCAGCCCCGACGTGGCCTACCTCGACGCGGTGCAGCGCGAGATCGAGCGCCTGCTGCCCGAGATGCCGCGCGCCGACATCATCCGCGCCTCGCTCGAGGGCCGCGGCGCGCTGATCCACACCCGCTCGATGGACGAGGCCTGCGAGATCAGCAACCGCATCGCGCCCGAGCACCTGGAGGTCTCGAGCCGCGAACCGGGCCGTTGGGAGCCGCTGCTGCGCCACGCCGGCGCGATCTTCCTTGGCGCCTACACCAGCGAGTCGCTCGGCGACTACTGCGCCGGCCCGAACCACGTGCTGCCGACCTCGGGCACCGCGCGCTTCTCCTCGCCGCTGGGCACCTACGACTTCCAGAAGCGCAGCAGCCTGATCGAGGTCAGCGAGCAGGGCGCGCAGACGCTCGGTCTGATCGCGTCCGAGCTGGCGCACGGCGAGGGCCTGCAGGCGCATGCCCGCGCGGCCGAGATGAGGCTGAAGCGATGAGCGCGCCGCTGGCGCCACGTCTGGCGCGCTTCATCCGCCAGGACGTGCAGTCCATGCACGGCTATGCGATCCAGCCCTCGGCGGGCTTCGTGAAGCTCGACGCGATGGAGAACCCGCACCGCCTGCCCGAGGCGCTGCAGGCCGAGCTCGGCCGGCGCCTGGGCGCGCTCGCGCTGAACCGCTACCCGGGCACGCGCACCGACGAGCTGCGCGCCGCGCTGGCGCGCCATGCGCACATGCCCGAGGGCTGCGCGCTGATGCTGGGCAACGGCTCCGACGAGCTGATCTCGCTGCTGGCGATGGCCTGCGACGTGCCGGGGGCCGTGGTGCTCGCACCGGTGCCGGGCTTCGTGATGTACGAGATGTCGGCCAAGCTGCAGGGCCTGCGCTTCGTCGGCGTGCCGCTGACCGCCGACTTCGAGCTCGACGAGGCCGCGATGCTCGCCGCGGTCCGCGAGCACAAGCCGGCGCTGACCTACCTCGCCTACCCGAACAACCCGACCGCGAATCTGTGGGACGACGGCGCCATCGAGCGCATCGTCGAGGCGGTGCGCGAGCACGGCGGCCTGGTGGTGATGGACGAGGCCTACCAGCCCTTCGCGAGCCGCAGCTACCTCGATCGGCTGCCGCGCCACGACCATGTGCTGCTGATGCGCACGCTCAGCAAGTTCGGCCTGGCCGGTGTGCGCCTGGGCTACCTGATCGGGCCGGCGGCGCTGATCGCCGAGGTCGACAAGGTGCGCCCGCCCTACAACGTCAGCGTGCTGAACTGCGAGGCGGCGCTGTTCGCGCTCGAGCACGAGGACGAGTTCGCGCGCCAGGCGGCGGTGCTGCGCGGCGAGCGCGAGCGGCTGCTCGCGGCGCTGCGCGTGCTGCCCGGCGCGACGCCGTATCCGAGCGAGGCCAACATGGTGCTGGTGCGCCTGCCCGACGCGAAGGCCGCCTTCGAGGGCCTGAAGGCGCGCGGCGTGCTCGTGAAGAACGTCTCCGGCCTGCACCCGCTGCTGGCGAACTGCCTGCGGCTGACCGTCGGCCTGCCGCAAGAGAACGACCAGATGATCGCCGCCCTGAAGGACTGCCTGTCATGAGCACCGAACCGAACCGCGTTGCCGAAGTGCGGCGCGACACCGCCGAAACCAAGATCCGCGTGCGCGTCGATCTCGACGGCAGCGGCGTCGCGAAGCTCGCCACCGGCATCGGCTTCTTCGACCACATGCTCGACCAGCTGGCGCGCCACGGGCTGATCGACCTGGAAGTCGAGTGCCAGGGCGACCTGCACATCGACGGCCACCACACCGTCGAGGACGTCGGCATCACGCTCGGCCAGGCGGTCGCGAAGGCGGTCGGCGACAAGAAGGGCCTGCGCCGCTACGGCCACGCCTACGTGCCGCTCGATGAGGCGCTGTCGCGCGTGGTGGTCGACTTCTCCGGCCGGCCCGGGCTGCACATGCGCGTGCCCTTCAAGGCCGGGATGATCGGCGCGCTCGACACCCAGCTGGTCTACGAGTTCTTCCAGGGCTTCGTCAACCACGCCGGCGTCACGCTGCACATCGACAACCTGTTCGGCGACAACGCCCACCACCAGTGCGAGACGGTCTTCAAGGCCTTCGCCCGCGCGCTGCGCATGGCGCTGGAGCGCGATCCGCGCATGGCCGGGGTGATCCCCTCCACCAAGGGCAGCCTCTGACATGAGCCGCATGACCCAGGAGCTCGCGCGATGAATCGCACGGTGGCCGTCGTCGACTACGGCATGGGCAACCTGCGCTCGGTGTCGCAGGCGGTGGTCCACGCCGCCACGTCCACCGACGTGCAGGTCGTGGTCACCGCTGACCCGGCCGTGGTGCGCGCCGCCGAGCGTGTCGTGCTGCCCGGCCAGGGCGCGATGCGCGACTGCATGCGCGAGCTGCGCGAGGCGCACGGCGGCGGCCTGCTCGATGCCGTGCTCGACGCCGCGGCGAACAAGCCGCTGATGGGCGTGTGCGTCGGCATGCAGATGCTGCTCGACCACAGCGAGGAGCAGGACACGCCGGGCCTGGGCCTGATCCCCGGCCGTGTGCGGCGCTTCCAGCTGGAAGGGCAGACCCAGCCCGACGGCAGCCGCTACAAGGTGCCGCAGATGGGCTGGAACCGCGTGCGCCAGGTGCGAGCTCACCCGGTGTGGGCGGGGGTGCCGGACGACAGCTGGTTCTACTTCGTGCACAGTTACTACGCCGCCCCCGACGACCGCGCGCACAGCGCCGGGGAAACCGAGTACGGGGCCAGCTTTACCAGCGCGGTAGCGCGGGATAACATTTTTGCCACCCAGTTCCACCCCGAGAAGAGCGCTGCGCACGGCCTGGCCCTGTACCGCAACTTCCTCGACTGGCGTCCCTGACCCCTTCCCCCCCATCTCTCCGCGTGCCATGCTGTTGATCCCTGCGATCGACCTGAAAGACGGTCGTTGCGTGCGCCTGCAACAAGGCGACATGCAAGCCTCCACCACCTTCGGCGAGGACCCGGCCGCGATGGCGCGGCGCTGGCTCGATGCCGGCGCGCGCCGCCTGCACCTGGTCGACCTCAACGGTGCCTTCGCCGGCAAGCCGGTCAACGAGCCGGCGATCAAGGCGATCCTGAAAGAGGTCGGTGACGAGATCCCGGTGCAGCTCGGCGGCGGCATCCGCGACCTCGACACCATCGAGCGCTACCTCGACGACGGCCTCTCCTTCGTCATCATCGGCACCGCCGCGGTCAAGAACCCGGGTTTCCTGCGCGATGCCTGCACCGCCTTCGGCGGCCACATCATCGTCGGCCTGGACGCCAAGGACGGCAAGGTCGCGACCGACGGCTGGAGCAAGCTGACCGGCCACGAGGTCGTCGACCTGGCGAAGAAGTTCGAGGACTACGGCGTCGAGGGCGTGATCTACACCGATATCGGCCGCGACGGCATGCTGACCGGCATCAACATCGACGCCACCGTCAAGCTCGCGCAGGCGCTGACGATCCCCGTGATCGCCTCCGGTGGCCTCAAGGGCCTGGCCGACATCGAGCAGCTGTGTGCCGTGGAGAGCGAGGGGGTCGAGGGCGTGATCTGCGGG
>DATMJX010000089.1:0-2780 GCA_035553715.1 Methylibium sp. | reverse complement strand
GCGAGGTGGTCATGACGATGTTCTTCCTGCTGGTCATTCTCGGCGCCACCGACAAGCGTGCGCCGGCCGGCTTTGCGCCCATCGCCATTGGTCTGGCCTTGACCTTGATCCACCTCATCAGCATCCCGGTGACGAACACGTCGGTCAATCCCGCGCGAAGCACGGGCGTGGCGCTGTTCGTCGGCGACTGGGCCCTTGCCCAGCTTTGGCTGTTCTGGCTGGCTCCGATCGCTGGCGCGGTGCTGGGGGCCGTCGCCTATCGCTTCATCGCCGGCGAGGAGCGCTGACGCCCAGCCCTCCTGACACCCCCGAAGCCGTCCCGATGCTCCTGTACGTTCTCGACCTGCTCGGCGTGGCCGTCTTCGCCGCCAGCGGCGCACTGGCCGGCATGCAGGCCCGGTTCGACCTGTTCGGCGTGCTCGTCCTCGCCTCGATCACCGCCGTGGGTGGCGGCACGATCCGCGACCTGCTGCTCGGCCAGCACCCGGTCTTCTGGGTCAAGGACTCCGGCCCGATCCTCGCGATCCTGGCGGCCACGGCCCTCACGGTGGTGTGGGTGCAATACCTGCCGATCCCCCGCAACGCGCTGGTGGTGGCCGATGCCTTCGGCCTGGCCCTGTTCGCGATCTCCGGCGCCCAGGTCGCCGAGCGGGCACGCTGCGGCCCGCTGGTGACCATCCTGATGGGCACCCTGACGGGCGCCGGCGGCGGCGTCGTGCGCGACGTGCTCAGCGCCAAGGTGCCGCTGGTGCTGCGCCAGGACATCTACGCCACCGCGGCGGTGGCGGGCATCGCGGTCTACCTGCTGCTGCGCGCGCTGAAGGTGCCGACGGCGGGGGCGTTCGTCGCCGGGGTCGTGACCGTCGCCGCGACGCGCCTGGCCGCGATCGCGCTGGGCCTGCACCTGCCGGTGCCGAGCGCCGAGTTCTGAGAGCGGCCGCACAGCCGTCACGCTTCATGCCGGCCGGGCCGGCGGGGCGGCGGCAGAGGGTCCCGGCGGAGCGGCTGGCCTGCGCGCCGGCATGCGGTCCCCGAGGCACACTCGGCCCTCAGGCTCCACGCATGTCCAGTCACCTGAGGCCCCACGGCATCGCCATGTCACTCCACACCTGTATTCGCCTGCTCGCGCTGGCGCTGATCTCCGTGCAGGCCGCCCATGCCGAGCCGGCCCTCCTCCAAGGCAGCAAGTCGGGTGAGCAGGTCTACAAGGCCGTGTGCATGGCTTGCCACGAGACCGGTGTCGCCCATGCCCCGAAGTTCGGCGACCCCACCGCCTGGGCGCCACTGATCGCGGAGGGCCAGGCCGTGCTGACCGGCCACGCGTGGGTCGGCGTTCGCGCGATGCCCGCTCGTGGCGGCAGCGCCGAGCTCACGCTCGCCGAGTTCGCGCGCGCGGTTGCGCACATGGCACGCGGCTCCGGCGGGACCTGGAAGGACCCCGATCCCAAGCTCCTGCTGCGCATCGTCCAGGAGGCGGACAAGCGCCTCGTCAAGGCCATCCGGGAGCAGCAGGCCATGCAGCGCGAGCTGCACCAGCTGGCCAAGACGGCCAGGTAGCCGGCACCCCGATCGCCGCAGGGCGACGGCGGCGCTCTCCAGCCCCCTGCCCCGGCAAGAAACCATCGGCCAGGCAGCGTTCGCCGGCCAGCCCTAGACTCGCTCCCGCGGCCTCGACCCGCCCAAGCTGGCCGCCAGTCCATGCATTACCGCGACGGAGACCCCCATGGGACAGGAATACCGGATCAGGTTCAGCGTGCCCGCCGACTACGACGCGTCCGCGCTGGTCAACCAGCTGCCACGCCCCTACGAGCAGGAGACGCTGACGGAGATCTACGGCTACGTGATCGAGTCGGACGGTTTCCACTTCGTCGACTACCTGGTGAATCCGGACGTCGCCTCCCTCGCGCTGAAGCGCTTCATCGACGAGGCCTTGCGGATGTCCGGATCGATCGAGGTCTGGGAGCCCTGAGGCGTCGGGGCACGGCCCCGGCTCAGGCGCCGGAGCGTGCCAGCTCGAGCGGGTCGCCGCGCGGCGCGCGCCGCGCCGCGAGCCAGCCCGCCAGCGCCTGCGCGGGCATCGGCCGGCCGAGCAGGTAGCCCTGCAGCTCGTCACACAGCGCCTCGCGCAGCACCGCGGCCTCGGCCTCGCGCTCCACGCCCTCGGCGACGACCTTCAGGCCCAGCGTGTGGCCCAGGCCGATGATGGCCATCGTGATCGCGCGGTCGGTCGGGTCGCTCAGCATGTCGTGCACGAAGCCGCGGTCGATCTTGAGCTTGTCGATCGGCAGGCGGTTCAGGTAGGCCAGGCTGGAGTAGCCGGTGCCGAAGTCGTCGATCGCGAGCTTGACGCCGAGCGCGCGCAGCGCGTGCATCTGGCGCAGATGGCCCTCGGCGTCGTTCATCACCATCGACTCGGTCAGCTCCAGCTCGATCTGGCCCGAGGGGATGCGGTGGCGCGCCAGGCACTCGGCCACCTCGTCGGCCAGGCCAGGCTCCTGCAGCTGCAGCGCCGAGAGGTTGATCGACAGGCCGAAATAGGGCAGCCCGGCCTCACGCCAGCGCTCGGCCTGGCGGCAGGCCTCCTGGATGACCCAGCGGCCGATCGGCACGATCAGGCCGGTCTCCTCGGCCACGCCGATGAACTGCCCGGGCGCGATCAGGCCCTGGGTCGGGTGCTGCCAGCGCAGCAGGCCCTCGACGCCGCACAGCGTGCCGCGCTGCGCATCGACGCGCGGCTGCCAGTGCAGCACGAACTGCTGGTGGTCGACGGCGCGCTTGAG
>DATMJX010000088.1:0-15575 GCA_035553715.1 Methylibium sp. | reverse complement strand
CAGGCCGTCGGTGGGCGCCTCGCCGAGCAGGCTCTGCTCGACCGCGGGCAGGCGCAGCGCGTGCGCGCCGACGCCGGCGTAGGCCAGGCTGGCTGACGCGATGCGCCCTCCGGCGAGCGTCAGCGTCGAGGCGACCAGCGTGAGCGCGAAGTCGCCCTGGCGGATCGAGACCTCCTCGAAGCCGTGGCCGGCGCGGCGCATCGGGATGCCCACCTCGACCAGCAGCTCGTCGGGGGCGGCGGCGGTCATGTAGGGCCCGAGGAAGAAGTCGGCCGCCGCGACCACGCGCGTGCCGCGCACGCTGCGCAGCGTCAGCGTGCCGTCCAGGGCCAGCAGCACCGCCGGCATCTCCGAGGCCGGATCGGCATGGCACAGGTTGCCCGCCAGCGTGCCGCGGTTGCGCACGGTCACGTGCGCCACGTGCGGGTAGGCCTCGGCCATCAGCGGCGCAGCCTCGCGCACCAGCGCCGAGGCCGCCAGCGTCGAGTGGCGCGCCAGCGCGCCGATGCGCAGCAGCGCGCCGTCGATGCGGTGGTAATCCAGCGCCTCGAGCCCGTTGATGTCGATCACGAGCTCGGGGCGCGCGATGCGCAGGTTCATCATCGCGACCAGGCTCTGGCCGCCGGCGATCACGCGCGCATCACCGGCGTGGCGGGCCAGCAGGCCCAGGGCGTCGTCCAGCGTGGCTGGACGCACGTACTCGAAGGATGCGGGCTTCATGGTCTCCTGCCTCGGCGCGAGGGATGGCGATCCGGCGGAGCCAGTCGCGGTTTATCGATCGATCATTCTTGGCGGCCGTCTCCGGTCATGTCAAGTGATCGATGGATCATTAATGATCGGGGCTTTCACCAACTGCCGCAGGATCCCGCTATTAGTTATCGTCCGATCATCAGGAGGCTGCATGCCCATCGCACGACTCGCGCACTACTCGATCCGCACGAACGACCTCGAGTCCTCCCGGCGCTTCTACACGGAGGTGCTCGGCTTTCGCGTCGGCTACCGCCCCGACTTCCCCTTCCCCGGGCTGTGGCTCTACAACGGCCCGGACGATGGTGACTACGGCATCGTCCACCTCATCGGCACCGACGCGCGGGACGCGGCGGGACTCTCGGGCTACCTGGGCGAGCGCGCGTCCGTGGTCACGGGCAGTGGCGCGGTCGACCACATCGCCTTCCTCGCCAACGACCTGGCAGGCCTGCACACGAGCCTGCGGGCCGCCGGCCTGGCCTGGCGCGACCGGACCGTCCCCGGGCTCGGCCTGCACCAGGTGTTCGTCGTCGACCCCTCGGGCGTCACGATCGAGCTGAACTTCCCGGCCGCCGAGGCGGCGGCCCTCGGCGCGCAGGGCGCGGCATGAGGCGCGCGCACGTGGTCGGCGGCTCGCTGGGCGGGCTGTTCGCCGCCTTGCTGCTGCACCGCGCCGGCTGGCAGGTGAGCGTGCACGAGCGCGCGGCCGGGGCGCTGTCGGGTCGCGGCGCCGGCATCGTCACGCACCCGGAGCTGTTCGAGGCGCTGCGGGCCTGCGGCGTCGATGCCGATCCCACCCTCGGCGTGGCGGTGCGCTCGCGCGTCACGCTGGCCCCCGACGGCTCGGTGCTCGGCACCCTGCCCATGCCCCAGGTGCTGACGGCCTGGGGCCGGCTGCACCAGGTGCTGCGCCGCCAGCTGCCCGATGCCCTCTACCACCCGGGCGCGCAGGTGCTGGCGGTGCACCCGCAGGCCGGGGGCGCGGTGCTGCAGTTCGCCGACGGGCGCACGGCCGAGGGCGAGCTGGTGGTGGCGGCCGACGGCATCCGCTCCACGCTGCGCCAGCAGCTGCTGCCCGAGGCCCAGCCGGCCTACGCCGGCTACATCGCCTGGCGCGGCCTGGTCGAGGAGTCCGCACTGAGCGAGCCGACCCGCGCCGCGATCTTCGACCAGTTCGCCTTCTGCCTGCCGCCGCAGGAGCAGATGCTGGGCTACCCGGTGGCAGGCGCCGACGATGCGGTCGCGGTCGGCCGGCGCCGCTTCAACTTCGTCTGGTACCGCCCGGCGAGCGAGGCCGCGCTGGCCGACTTGCTGACCGACGAGGACGGCCAGCACCATGGCGGCGGCATCGCGCCGCAGCGCATCCGCGCCGACATCGTGCGGGCGATGCGCCAGGCCGCCGAGACGGTGCTGGCGCCGCAATTCGCCGAGCTCATCCGCTGCACCGCGCTGCCCTTCTTCCAGCCGATCTACGACCTGAGCTCACCGCGGCTGGCCTTCGAGCGCGTGGCGCTGCTCGGCGATGCCGCCTTCGTGGCCCGGCCGCACTGCGGCATGGGCGTGACCAAGGCGGCCGGCGACGCGATGGCGCTGGCGCGGGCGCTGGCTGCCGAGGCGGACGTCGCGGCCGGCCTGCGGCGCTACGAGGCCGCTCGCCTGCCCTATGGCCGCGCGGTCGTGGACCACGCCCGGCACCTGGGCGCCTACATGCAGGCCCAGCGGCACACCGCGGCCGAGCGCGCGGCGGCCGAGCGCTACCGCACGCCCGAGGCGGTGATGCGCGAGACGGCCTCGAGCGCGGCCTTCACCCCACGGGAGCCGTCCCTCCATGCCTGAGACACCGGACTCGCCGCCCGACTCGATCGACGCGGTCGCCGCGCGGCTGGCGGCCCAGGGCTATGTCTGCGACCGGCGCCTGGCGACCTCGGTCTTCCTGGCCCTGCGCCTGCAGCGCCCGCTGTTCCTCGAGGGCGAGCCCGGCGTGGGCAAGACCGAGCTCGCCAAGGCCCTGGCGGCCCTGCTGGACACCCCGCTGATCCGCGTCCAGTGCCACGAGGGCCTGGAGCTCTCCCACGCGGCCTACGAGTGGAACGTGGCGCGCCAGATGCTGCGGATCCGCCTGGCCGAGGCGGCCCACCGCATCGACGGCGAGGCCGCCGAGCTGGCCCTCGAGCGCAGCCTCTACCAGCGCGACATGCTGATCGAGCGTCCGCTGCTGCAGGCGCTGACCCAGCCGCGCGCGCCGGTGCTGCTGATCGACGAGCTCGACCGCGCCGACGAGCCCTTCGACGCCTTCCTGCTCGAGGTGCTGGCGGAGCACCAGATCAGCATCCCCGAGCTCGGCACGGTGCGCGCGCAGGCGCCGCCGATCACGATCATCACCAGCAACCGCACCCGCGAGGTCCACGACGCGCTCAAGCGCCGCTGCCTGTACCAGTGGCTGGACTTCCCCAGCCGCGAGCGCGAGCTCGAGATCGTGCGCCTGCGCGCCCCGCGCGCCGCCGCGCGCCTGTCGACCCAGGTGGTGGCCTTCGTGCAGCGCCTGCGCGAGCTCGATCTCTTCAAGCGCCCGGGCGTGGCCGAGACGATCGACTGGGCCAACGCGCTGGCGGCGCTCGACGCGATCCGGCTCGATCCGCAGACCGTGGACGAGACCCTGGGCGTGCTGCTCAAGCACCAGGACGACATCCTGCGCCTGGAGCGCGGCGACACCGCCCGGCTGTTCGACGAGCTGCGCGCCCGCGGCTGGCTGGACTGAGCGCCAAGGAACGGCCGCGCATGGGCCTGCTGGCGGCCAACGTCGTCGAGTTCGCGCGCGTGCTGCGCCGCGCCGGTCTGGCCGTCGCGCCGGCGCGGGTGCCGGGCGCGCTGGCCGCGCTCGAGTGCGTCGGGATCGAGCGGCGCGAGGACGTGCACGCGGCGCTCTCGGCCACGCTGCTGGAGCGCCATGAACAGCAGGCGCTGTTCGACGCCGCCTTCGCGCTCTACTGGCGCGATCCCGACCTGCCCGGGCGCCTGCGCGAGCACGGACGCCCCGCGGTCGACGGGCGCCACCAGCCCCCGCCGCCGCAGCGTCTGGCCGCGGCGTTCGCCGCACCGCCGCGGGCGCGCCCGCCGCTCGCGCGGCAGGCGCTGCGACAGGACAGCCGCCTCAGCGCCTCGGAGCGCATCCGGCTGCAGCGGGCCGACTTCGCGTCCATGAGCCCGGAGGAGTTCACGCTGGCGCGGCGCATCGCCGAGCAGCTGCCTGCGCCGATGGCGCCGGTGCGGGTGCGCCGGCGGGACCCGCGGGCCACCGGCCGCATCGACCTGCGGCGCACGCTGCGGCAGATGCTGCGCCAGCCGCACACGCTGCCGCTCGTGCGCAGCCAGCCGCGCGAGCGGCTGCCGCCGCTGGTGGTGCTGCTGGACATCTCGGGCTCGATGGAGCGCTACACCCGGCTGCTGCTGCACTACGTGCACGGCCTGACGCGCCGCCACCTGCGGGTGCAGACCTTCACCTTCGGCACCGAGCTCACCCGCATCACCGATTGCCTGCGGCACCGCGACCCCGACACCGCGCTGGCCCGGGCCGACGCCCGGGTGCGCGACTGGCAGGGCGGCACCCGCATCGCCGCCAGCCTCGACCGCTTCAACCGCGACTGGGCGCGCCGCGTGCTGGGCGGCAACGCCACGCTGCTGCTGGCCACCGACGGGCTCGACGGCGACGCCCGGGGCGACCTGGCGACCGCGGCGGCGCAGCTGCGCCGCTTCGCGCACCGCGTCGTGTGGCTCAACCCGCTGCTGCGCTTCGAGGGCTTCGAGCCGCAGGCGCACGGCGTGCGCACGCTGCTGCGCCACACCGACCGCATGCTGCCGCTGCACAACCTCGACAGCCTCGCCGACCTCGAACGCTCGCTGCGCGAGCTGCGCCCCGCCCGCTGATCGCCGCCCCGACCTGCACGACCCGCACACCTCGAAAGGAAGCCCCCCCGATGGACAGCCTCGACCTCCAGGTCCTCATGCAGGCCCGCGACTGGCACGCGCAGGGCCACGCCGTGTGGCTGGTCACCGTGATCGAGACCTGGGGCTCGGCGCCGCGGCCGCCCGGCGCGCTGCTGGCCCTGCGCGGCGACGGCCTCGTCGTGGGCTCGGTGTCGGGCGGCTGCGTCGAGGACGACCTGATCGATCGGGTGCGCCACGGCGAGCGGGTCGAGCGGCCGACGCTCGTCGCCTACGGCGTCACCAAGGAGGAGGCCGCCCGCTTCGGGCTGCCCTGCGGGGGCAACCTGCGGCTGGTGCAGGAGCCGCTGCACGACGGCGGCTGGATCGACGAGGTGCTGTCGCGCACCGCGCGCCACGAGCTCGTCGCCCGCTGCCTGGACCTGCGCAGCGGCCAGGTCCGCGTCGAGGCCGCCGCGCGCGGCGAGGCCTTCGCGTTCGACGGGGCAAGCCTGCGCGCGCTGTTCGGCCCGCGCTGGCGGCTGCTGATCGTCGGCGCCGGCCAGCTGTCGCGCGCGGTCGCGCAGATGGCACTGATGCTCGACTTCGAGGTCCTGTGCTGCGACCCGCGCGAGGGCTACCACCTCGCCTGGGACGTGCCGGGCACCCGCTTCAGCCGCGCGATGCCCGACGACCTGGTGCTCGAGCTCTCGCTGGACGCCCACAGCGCCGTGGTGGCGCTGACCCACGACCCGAAGCTCGACGACCTGGTACTGCTCGAGGCCCTGAAGTCGCCCGCCTTCTATGTCGGGGCCCTGGGCTCGCGCGGCAACACCGCCGCGCGCCAGGAGCGCCTGGCGCTGTTCGACCTGTCGCGCGACGAGATCGCCCGCCTGCATGGCCCGATCGGCCTGCACATCGGGGCCCGCACGCCGGCGGAGATCGCCACGGCCGTCGTCGCGGAGATCGTCGCGGTGCGCAACGGCGTGCCGCTGCTGCAGAAGAAGCCCGGCTCGGCCGTGCCGCGCCGCGACGCCGCCGCGGCGCCCGCCTGCCCCGCCGGGCACTGAGGCCGCCCGCAGGCGGCCGCACAAAAAGCAAACACTGATATGGTGCCAATTGGCAACAAACTGCCCATAAACGGTGCAACTTACTGGCAGACAGAGGCACTTCCTCTATGAAATAGCCCTGCCCATGTCCGCAGGCACTTGATCCAATTCGGTGCCTTATGCACCTTGTTGGATCTGGGTCGGGCAAAATCGCGGGTTGCCATGGATTCAGCCTCTCGCCAGAGACCCGCCTCATGAAATACGCGTCCAGCCACGACTTCCTTGCCCATGTCGCCCGCCGCAGCCCGGGTCAGCCGGAGTACCTGCAGGCGGTGACCGAGGTGATCGAGAGCCTGTGGCCCTACATCACCCAGCATCCGAAGTACGCCGAGCAGGGGCTGCTCGACCGGCTGATCGAGCCCGAGCGCGTCATCATGTTCCGCGTGTCCTGGGTCAACGACCAGGGGGACGTGCAGGTCAACCGCGGCTACCGCATCCAGCACAGCCTGGCCATCGGCCCCTACAAGGGCGGGCTGCGCTTCCACCCCTCGGTGAACCTGTCGATCCTGAAGTTCCTGGCCTTCGAGCAGACCTTCAAGAACGCGTTGACCACGCTGCCGATGGGCGGCGGCAAGGGCGGCTCCGACTTCGACCCCAAGGGCAAGAGCCCCGGCGAGGTGATGCGCTTCTGCCAGGCCTTCGTCACCGAGCTGTTCCGCCATGTCGGCGCGGACACCGACGTGCCGGCCGGTGACATCGGCGTCGGCGGCCGCGAGGTCGGCTACATGGTCGGCATGATGAAGAAGCTCAGCAACCGCGCCGACTGCGTGTTCACCGGCAAGGGCCTGTCCTTCGGCGGCTCGCTGATCCGCCCCGAGGCCACCGGCTACGGCACCGTCTACTTCGCCGAGGAGATGCTCAAGCAGCAGGGCCTGGGCTTCGAGGGGCTGCGCGTGGGCGTGTCCGGCTCGGGCAACGTCGCCCAGTACGCGGTCGAGAAGGCGATGGCGCTGGGCGCCAAGGTCATCACCGTGTCGGACTCGAGCGGCACCGTGGTCGACGAGGACGGCTTCACGCCGGCGAAGCTCGCCGAGCTGATGGAGGTGAAGAACCACCTCTACGGCCGCGTCAGCGACTACGCCGAGCGCGTCGGCGCGCGCTTCCACGCCGGGCTGCGCCCCTGGCAGGTGCCGATGGACGTCGCGCTGCCCTGCGCGACCCAGAACGAGCTCGACGGCGGCGACGCCGAGCTGCTGGTGCGCAACGGCGTGAAGTGCGTGGCCGAGGGCGCGAACATGCCCTCGACGCTGGAGGCCGTGAAGGTGTTCGAGGCGTCGCGCGTGCTCTACGCGCCGGGCAAGGCCAGCAACGCCGGCGGCGTCGCGACCTCCGGCCTGGAGATGAGCCAGAACGCGATGCGCCTGTCCTGGGGCCGCGACGAGGTCGACGGGCGGCTGCACGACATCATGCGCAGCATCCACGCGGCCTGCCTCAAGCACGGCCGGCGGGCCGACGGCAGCGTGAGCTACGTCGACGGCGCGAACGTGGCCGGCTTCGTCAAGGTGGCCGACGCCATGCTGGCGCAGGGCGTCGTCTGAGGCCCGCCGCGGCGCGGGCTCAACCGAGCCCCGCCGCGATCATCTCGGCGATGTCCGGATCGCGGTCGAAGGCCTCGGCGAAGAAGTCCACGAACATCGTCACCTTCAGCGAGGGCCGGCGCAGCGGCTGGAACACGACGTTCAGCGGCAGCGGCGGCGCGCGCCAGCCCCCCAGCACCCGCCGCACGCGGCCGGCGCGCAGCTCGTCGCCATAGACCCACAGCGGCGCGTAGCTGACGCCCAGGCCGGCGCAGACGGCCTCGCGGATCGCCTCGGAGCTGTTGGACTCGAAGCTGCCGGCCACGCGCACGCTGCGCGACTCGCCGTCCGGGCCGACGAAGTGCCACTCGTTCAGGCTGGCCAGCCCGGTGTAGACGAGGCAGTTGTGGCCGAGCAGGTCCTGCGGCTCGCGCGGCTCGCCATGGCGGGCCAGGTAGGCGGGCGCGGCCAGCGTCGCACGGTGGGCGGTGCCGATGCGCCGCGCGATCAGCCGGCTGTCCTTGAGCTCGCCGACGCGGAAGGCCACGTCGACGCCGGCCCCCACCAGGTCGACGAAGCCGTCGTCGAGCGCGAGGTGCACACGGATGCGCGGGTGGCGCTGGTAGAAGGCTGGCAGCCGCGGCACGATGTGCAGCCGCCCGAAGGCCACCGGCGCGGCCACGCGCAGCAGGCCGCTGACCTCATGCTCGGCCCGGTGCACCTCCAGGCGCGCCTCCTCGAGCGTGTCCAGCACCTGCAGGCAGCGCTCGTAGTAGCGCTGGCCGGCCTCGGTCAGCGTGTGGCGCCGCGTCGAGCGCGCCAGCAGCCGGGTGCCGAGCGAGGCCTCGAGGGCCTGCACCTGCTTGCTGACCGCCGACTGGGTGCTGCGCGCCTCGCGCGCCACCGCCGAGAAACTGCCGGACTCGACGACGCGCACGAAGGTCTCGATCAGGCGGAGGCGGTCCATCGGATTCAACTGTGCTTGGCAGGAATAAATACTATCCCTTCAGGTGACTATCCACGGATTCCCGGAATGGAAACAATGCTGGCATCGGGGCATCGCCCCGCCTTCGAGGCCCGCAACGCTCATGAACGCTCCCCTGCCCCAGCCGGTCGCGCAAGCCACCGAAGCCGCGACCGCCCGCCTGTTCCAGCCCGGCCGCCTCGGCGACATCGAGATTGCCAACCGCGTGGTGATGGCGCCTTTGACGCGCAGCCGTGCCGACGAAGCCGCCGGCGACGTGCCCGGCAGCGCGATGAACGTCGAGTACTACCGCCAGCGCAGCGGCGCCGGGCTGATCATCAGCGAGGGCACCCAGGTCGCGCCGGCCGGCAAGGGCTACAGGGCCACGCCGGGCATCTACTCGGACGCGCAGGTCGAAGGCTGGAAGCCGATCACCCGCGCGGTGCACGCGGCGGGCTCGAAGATCGTCGCGCAGATCTGGCACGTCGGCCGCATCACCCACCCCGAGCTGACCGGCGGCGCGCAGCCGGTCGCGCCCTCGGCGGTGCGGCCGAACGTCGTCGCGTACACGCACAGCGGCAAGCACGAGGTGCCGGTGCCGCATGCGCTGAGCACCGCGGAGATCGCCGAGGTCGTCGCGCAGTACCGCCGTGGCGCGGCCAACGCGCTGCGCGCCGGCTTCGACGGCGTCGAGATCCATGGCGCCAACGGCTACCTGATCGACCAGTTCCTGCGCGATGGGGCCAACCGGCGCGACGACGCCTACGGCGGCTCGGTCGAGAACCGCGTGCGCTTCGCGCTCGAGGTGGTCGATGCGGTGATCGCCGAGGTCGGCGCCGGCCGCACCGGCATCCGGCTGTCGCCGCTGACGCCCTTCAACGACCTGTCGGACAGCGACCCGCAGGCGGTGTTCGGTCACCTGGTGCGCGAACTCGACAAGCGCGGCATCGCCTTCATCCACTGGATCGAGGGCGCGACCGGTGGGCCGCGCGACCTGCCGGGCTTCGACTTCGCCGCTGCGCGGCAGGCCTTCCGCGGCGCCTACATCGCCAACAACGGCTACGACCGCACGATGGCGATCGACGCGGTCGAGTCGGGGCGCGCCGACGCGGTGGCCTTCGGGCGCCTGTTCATCGCCAACCCCGACCTGGTGACGCGCCTGAAGCGCGGCGCGGCGCTGAACACGCCGAACCCGCAGACCTTCTACACGCCGGGGCCGGTGGGCTACACCGACTACCCGGCGCTGGCGGCCTGAGCACGCGCCTCAGCGCACCTGGACCGTGACGCGCAGGAAGGTCGCCGTGACCGACGTCCTGGCCGGGTCGGCGCTGAGGTTCTGGCTCTGGAACAGCGCCTCCAGTTCGCGGCGCAGGTTCTCGGTGCGGTCGTTCTTCGCGGCCGCGTCGAAGGCGTTCATCGTCGGCCCGTAGTACTGGCGGAAGACGTCGACCAGGGCCTGCGGCGGCCCCGGGTAGTCGAAGGTGTAGCGGTCGCGCAGGAAGGCGATGTCCTCGGGCGCGACCCCGGCGGCGCCGAAGCGCTCGAGCACATGGCTCTCGATGCCCCAGGTCATCGGGCTGACGAAGCCCTCGGGCGGCGGCGGCGCGTAGGCCGAGCTGATCTTGAGGATCTGCGCGACGAGCGTCGGATCGTTCGGGATCCAGTTGCCCATCACGATGCGGCCGCCGGGGCGGGTCACGCGCACCATCTCGCGGGCGACGTCGAAAGGCCGCGGCGCGAACATCGCGCCGAAGATGCTGACGACGCAATCGAAGGTCTTGTCCTCGAGGCCGCCCAGGTCCGACGCGTCGCCCTCCTGGAAGCGCAGACGGCCCAGGCCCGCCGCCGCGGCACGGCGGTTGCCGGCCTCCACCAGGTTGCTGGCGATGTCGACGCCCAGCACCTCGGCGCCGAGCTGGGCCGCGGGCAGCGCGGTCGTGCCGTCGCCGCAGCCGAGGTCGAGCACCCGCTGGCCGGGCCCGATGCCGATGGACCGGACGAGCGCTTCGCCGCTGTCGCGCATGGTCGCGGCAATGCGGGTGAAGTCGCCCTTCTCCCAGAGTGCCTTGTTCGGATTCATCGCGCTGCTCCTGTTCGGCACGCCCGGACCGGCCCGGGGCGGTCCGCCACGGTACGCCGGCGCATCGTCCTTGTCAGCCCCCGCCGTGATCGAAGCAGGGTGAGCACGAGGGACCCGACGCCGGCGGCTCACTCCGACGCCAGGCCATGCTCGCGGGCATAGCGCAGCAGCTCGACGGCGCCTGCGACGCCCAGCTTCTGGCGGATCTGGGTCTGGTAGTTCGACACCGTCTTGGCCGACAGCCGCAGTCCCTGCGCGATCTCGTCGACGCTGCGCCCGGCCACCAGCTGCTGCAGGATGTCGAACTCGCGGCTCGACAGCTGCGCGTGCGGCGGCTCGGCGGCGCCACCGCCCGGCGCGTGCATGGCCACATCGGGCGAGAGCACGACCTCGCCGCGCGCGGCGCGCCGCACCGCGTCGACCAGCAGCTCCGGTGCACTGCTCTTCGTGACGAAGCCGGCCGCGCCGGCGCGCAGGCACTGGCCGACCATCGCCGCGCCGTCGTGCATCGTGAACACCAGCACCCGCAACGCCGGCAGCCGCTGGCCGAGGCGGCGCAGCAGCTCCAGCCCGCTGCGCCCGGGCATCGACAGATCCAGCACCAGCAGGTCGAGGCGCTCGCCGCCGGCGGTCAGGCCGCTGTAGGCGGCGTCGGCATCAGCGTACTCGGCCGCCACCTCGATGTCGGGCTCGAGCTCGAGCAGGCGACGGTAGCCGGCCCGCACGACCGCATGGTCGTCGGCGAGTCCGATGCGGATCATCGGGGGCTCTCCCCGGCCGTCGGCGCGAGCGGCAGCCGCGCGTGCAGCCGCAGCCCCGGCGTCGTGGCCTCGGGCCGGGCCGGCTCGCACTGCAGGTCGCCGCCGGCCGCCCAGATGCGCTCCTTCACGCCGGCCAGGCCATTGCCGCGCCGCCAGGCCGCGGCCTCGGGCAGGCCGATGCCGTCGTCCTCGACCGACCAGTCGAGCACCCAGCCTTGCGCGCCGGTGTCGACGAAGCGCACGCGCAGCGCGGCGCGGCCGGCCTGGGCGTGGCGCGCGACATTGGTCAGCGCCTCCTGGCTGATGCGGTAGACCGTCAGCACCAGATCGCGCGGCAGCGGCGCGTCCGGGCCGAGCAGGCCGGCGTCGAAGTCCAGCGTGCAGCGCGTCGGCTGGCCGGGCGACTGGCCCCAGGCCGCGACCAGCGACTCGAGCAGCGCACGCAGCCGCGCCAGCGGCTCGCGCTCGCCCTCGGCGCCGAGCGGGCGCAGCCGCGTCAGCAGCTCGCGCAAGGCCTGCTGGATGCGCTCGCATTGCACGCCCATGCCGGCGGCGACGCCGGTGAGCTCGGGCTGCCCGGCGAGCCGGCGCGCCAGCCAGGCGGCATCGACGCGCAGCGCGGTCAGGTGCTGGCCGAGCTCGTCGTGCAGCTCGCGGGCGAGGCGGTGGCGCTCGTCCTCCTGCAGCGTCATCACCTGGCGGCTGAGCAGGCGGCGCGATCCTTCGGCCTGCTCGAGCGCGCCGGCGAGGTGGCGCAGCGCGGTGGCGATCGCGTCGAGCTCGCGGATCGGCATCGCCGGCAGCGAGCGCAGCGGCGCGAGCTCGGCGCGCTCGACGCTGGCGATGGCGTCGAGCAGCGGACGCAGCGGGCGGAACGAGCGCCGCACGTTCCCGTACAGCACCGCCAGCAGCAGCGCCGAGCCGCCCAGCAGCAGCAGCAGCAGCTCGAGCAGCTGGGCCAGCGCCTCGTGCTGCTCGCTGTCGGGCGCGGCGGTCAGCTCGACGGTCCAGCGCTCGCCGTCGGCCAGCGCGAGCGACCAGCGCACCGTCTGCGGCGGCGGCGGCGGGAACAGGCTGCGGCTGAGCGCCGTCAGCCCCGCCAGCGGCGGCGCCAGCGGCTCGGGCGCCGGCTCGGACAGCAGCGCGCGCCCGGCGGCGTCGCGCACTTGCAGGCGCAGGTGGCGCGAGGCGCTGGTCAGCGGCAGGGCCGACAGCTCGGCCAGCAGGACCTCGCGCGGCCGCGCGGTGTTGCCGGCCAGCCGGGCCATGGCCTGGGCCAGCACCATCGCGGCGTCGGTCTCCTCGCGGATGTCGGAGCGCGCGCGCCACATCCCGAGCGTGAGCGCGAGCACCACGCCGAGCGCGGCGACCGCGAGCGCACCGCGCATGACGACGCGCGGCAGCTCGATCGGCGCCGGCCCTCGCACGGCGGCAGCACCGATCTCAGGAACTTTTCCTGGCCGGGGATCGGGGGGCTGCGACACAGAATCGTTCGACTGCATTCCTATTCTTATAAAGAGGAGACTTAAACATGGAGAGCGATCGGCGGATTACCCGCCCCGGCAGCGCAAAGACCTCGAAAAGAAGTCCTCACCCCGCACTATCGCCGCTGAGCCGTCGCCTGCGCCAGCTCGGGCTGATCGGCTGGCCGCTGATCGCCCTGCCCGGCCTCGCCGCGGCCCAGAGCGCCGCGCCCCAGGAGCTCGAGCGCGTCGAGGTCATCGGCGTGTCGCCGCTGCCCGGCACGGGCATCGACCGCAACGTGCTGCCCTACTCGACCCAGGTGATCAAGCGCGAGCGCATCGACGACGCGCAGGCCGTCAACGCCACCGACCTGCTGAACCGCCGCAGCCCCGGCGTGCAGGTCAACGACATCCAGGGCAGTCCCTTCCAGGGCGACCTGACCTACCGGGGCTTTCGCGCCTCGCCGCTGCTCGGCGCCGGCCAGGGGCTGTCGGTCTACCTCGATGGCGTGCGCATCAACGAGCCCTTCGGCGACGTCATCAACTTCGACCTGATCCCCGAGTTCGCGGTCAGCAGCATCGCGCTGGTGCCGGGGGCCAACCCGGCCTTCGGCCTCAACTCGCTGGGCGGGGCGCTCTCTTACACCACCTTCGACGGCCGCAGCGCGCCGGGCCTGCGCGCCGAACTCTCGGGCGGCAGCTTCGGCCGCGGGACGGTGTCGCTGAGCTACGGCGCCAGCGACGACAGCGGCTGGCACCAGTACATCGCCGCGACCCACTTCGGCGAGGACGGCTGGCGCGATCACTCGGCCGGCCACCTCGAGCAGGTGCTCGCCAAGCTCGGCCACGACGACGGCACGACCGCCTGGAGCACCAGCCTGCTGCTCGCGCGCAGCACCCTGGTCGGCAACGGCCTGCTGCCGGCCTACGCGCTCGAGGACGGCGAGCTCGAGAAGGACCTGTACTTCACCCGTCGCAAGTCGGTCTACACCCACCCCGACCAGACCAAGAACCGCCTCGCCCAGCTGAGCTTCAACGTCCAGCACCAGCTCGATGCCCAGCGCTCGATCTCCGCGCTGCTCTACGTGCGCGACAGCCAGCGCGACACCGTCAACGGCGACGAGGCCGAGGAGGCGCCGACGCTGCCGACCGACCCGAACGCGGCCTTCAACACCACCGCGACGACCCAGCTCGGTGTCGGCGCCGCGCTCAGCCTCGCGGTCACGCAGGGCGACCACCGCTGGCAGGTCGGCGCGAGCCTGGACCGCGCGCGCGTCGGCTACAAGCAGTTCGAGCGCGAGGGCTTCTTCACCGCCGACCGCGGTGTGGTGCCCGGTGACGAGGCCCGCGAGCTGTCGGCCGACGTCGACGGCAGCGCCACCACCTGGGGCCTGTACGCGACCGACACCTGGCAGCTCGCGCCGCGCACCCACCTAACCGCGACCGCACGCTACAACCGCTCCTCGGTCGGCAACCAGCTCAGCACCGTCGACGACGACACCGACGTGTTCGAGCACCAGCCGCGCGAGCGCTTCCAGTACAAGAGCTTGAACCCGGCGATCGGCATCGCGCACCGGCTCGAGGGCGGGCCGACGCTGTTCGGCAACCTGGCGCGCAACACCCGCGTGCCGACGGTCATCGAGCTCGGCTGCGCCGACCCCGAGCAGCCCTGCCGCCTGCCGGCCGGCCTGCAGGCCGACCCCTTCCTCGAGCAGGTCAAGTCGACCACGGTCGAGCTCGGCCTGCGCTGGCCGATCAGCGCCAGGACGCGGCTCAACGTCGAGCTCTACCGCACCGAGAACAAGGACGACATCCTGTTCCGCAGCGTCAGCGTCAACGGCCAGCTCGGCTACTTCGACAACTTCCCGAAGACGCGCAACCAGGGCGTGGACGCCGAGCTGGCGACGACGCTGGGCGCCGTCGACCTGGGCCTCGGCTACAGCTACCTCGAGGCCACCTACGAGGCCCACGGCGTGCTGCGCCAAGGCGAGCGCAACGTCACGATCCGCCCCGGCACCCGCATCGCCGGCCTGCCACGCCACACGCTGAAGCTGGCCGGCGACTGGCGCGTCGGCGGCGGCTTCAGCCTCGGCGCCGACCTGCAGCTCGTCGGCAAGCGCACGGTCGCGGGCAACGAGGACGGCCTGCTCGAGGACGACGAGCCCGACGAGGGCCGGCGCCTGAAGACGCCAGGCTACGTGGTGCTGAACCTGCGCTCGAGCTGGAAGCTCAGCCCGGCCTGGGAGCTCTACGCGTCGGTCAACAACGTCTTCGACCGCCGCTACGAAACCTTCGGCGCGCTGGCCGAGACGGTCTTCGACGCCCAGGGCCATGGCCCGGGCGAGGAGCGCGAGGCGCTGTTCGTCGCCCCGGGCACGCCGCGCGCGGCCTTCGTCGGACTGCGCTACCGCTACTGAGGCCGGCGGCCGGCGCGGCCGTGACAGAGTGTCTGCCGCTGTGCCGCGGCAGGCGCAGCCTGGTCAGCGCGGGAGGCCGTTTCCCGCCGCGGCACCACGGCGCGGGGCGGGAATGGCGCTTGCTGTCCAAGCGGATAGCCGCGCGCCACAATGCCCTCGATGCCCCTGCCGACCGCCCCGCCCCCCGCCGCCACGAACGTCGGCGTCGGGGTCGCCGCGCCCGGCCGCCTGCACCTCGGCTTCCTCGATCCCTCGGGCTCGCTGGGGCGTCGCTTCGGCAGCCTGGGGCTGGTGGTCGGCGGCTTCCAGACCCGCCTCACGCTGCGGCGCGCGAGCGCGCCGCGGCTGAGCAGCGCCACGCCCGAAGCCCAGCGCGAGCTCGAGCGTGCCGGCGAGCACCTGACCGTGCTGCAGCGCCACAGCGGCCGTACCGAGCCGCTGCAGCTGCACCTCGCCGAGACGCTGCCGGCGCATGCCGGTTTCGGCTCCGGCACCCAGCTCGCGCTGGCGATCGGCCGCGCCTTCGCGGCGCTGCACGGCCTGCCGCTGACGACCGCCGAGATCGCGCGCCTGCTCGGCCGCGGCCGGCGCTCGGG
>DATMJX010000087.1:0-4786 GCA_035553715.1 Methylibium sp. | reverse complement strand
ACCAGTGCCGCCAGCAGCGAGTAGCCGCCGGGCGAGTGCGCACCGTAGCCGTTTGACGCAAAGCCCTTGGCTACATCAAAGCCCGCTGCGCCGCTGGCGATGACATACAGCACCCCGGCTGCGGCGATGGCGCCGAGCACCTGCGCCACGATGTAGGGGAGCAGCTTGCTTGCGGGGAAGCGCCCGCCCGCCCAGAGGCCGACGGAGACGGCCGGGTTCAGGTGGCAGCCGGAGATATGGCCGATGGCAAAGGCCATGGTCAGCACGGTCAGGCCGAAGGCCAGGGCAACGCCCAGCAGACCAATGCCCACGTTGGGGAAGGCGGCGGCGAGCACCGCGCTGCCACAACCCCCGAGAACGAGCCAGAACGTTCCAAGAAACTCCGCGCAGTACGGTTTCATTTGATCCTCCGGTGGGCGAGTGGATGGCCGGTGAGATAGCGGCGCTCGACGTTTGAATCATGCGGCATGGTGGCGAGACGCAAGAAGGGCCGCTACCAACATGAGCACGGCGCTGGGAGCGAAGAACAGGCCGTAGCCTGAGATGCCGATGACGCCCTGAGCCGCGAGCACAACCGCGCAAAGCGACTGCGCCACAGGCCGAGTGGCACGAGCGCGGAAGCCGAACGGCACAAGCGCCACCAGCACCGGAAGCGCAAGCCATGGAATGACAGCAGGACCGTTGCCGGCGAGGAGGGAACTTGAGCGCGGGCCGGCAGCCAACGAGGTTGTTCTAGCAAGCGAAAGCGTGGCGCTGCCGGCAAAGCCCGAGTAGAACGGCCCAACAGCAAGCCAAAGCGCGCCAAGTACCGCCGCGACAACGGATGCACGCAACGCCCAACTTTCAGCAGAGCCACCGTGCAAAGGCACGGAGCGGAAGTGCCACAGGGTAGCGCGGGCAACAGCAGCCATGGCGAGCAGCGTGCCACCGACTGCCGCCACGACCGCCAGCACGGCGAGGACGCTGAGCAATTGCATAGTGCTTGTGACGCATCACGTTTGAGCGGAGACGCCATGCCGGTGCGAGTCGGCTCCAGCGAAAGGCCAGGCCTTACCGGGTGGGTTGGCAACGCCCGGCGGCTACTCGGAAGCCAGCTTGCCCTTCACATGGCGGGCAAAGCTGTCCAGGATGGCCTGCCAGCCTGTACGTTGTTGCTCCTCGGAATGAGTTGCCTCTCCATCGAAGGTGACGGTCACGGTGACGCCTTGGATGCCATCCGTGAACTCAACGACAGCCATTCGGTCGCCGAAGGCGTATTCGATCAGCTGATGCGGGACCACCTTTGTGTACTCGCCCTCGAAGTCGAATCCGAAGGAGCCATCCTTGGCTTCCATCCGCGAGGAGAACTTCCCACCTGGCCGAAGGTCGACTGACGCGGCAGTGGTATGCCAATCAGCAGAGGCTGCGTTCCAGAGCTTGATGTCCGCCGGAGTCGTGTAGGAGCGCCAAACCTCCTGGATCGGGGCGGCCACGACTGTGGAAACGATGATCTTCATGCTGACTCCGTGGATTCGGCAGTGGCGCGTCCAGCGAGCTAACGTAGAAGTAAGGCGCGGCCGTAGGCCGTCGCCTTGACTGCCAAGTTAGGTCGCACCCGGAGATAGTTGGGAGACACGTCAGCTCTCACTTGCTACCTCGGCGCGGATGAAGTCGCCCATGGTCAATGGCCGCTCCTTGCGCGATAAGCCAACCTTCGCGAGAGCAGTGTCGAGGGGCTTAGCGACTTCCAGCTGCCTTTGAGAGAGCCTTCCTCGGCGCTCGCCTCGAACTGCGATGTTGATACAGCTGGCTGCGACAAGCACGTGAACTTGGCAGCCGAAAAGCTCTAGAAACATTGGCTGAGAGTAGGCGGGATGCGCCTTGATCGGCGGTGGCCAATGCTCGGCCTCTGCGGAGCGAAGCGAAAGCGGGATGCCGATCATCGCTAGTTTGTGACTCAGGTCTTCGAACCCATCGTACGGGTATGAAACGGCGAGGAGATCGTCATCGTCGTAGCGGTAGTCGAGCCCTTTGACAAACGTGAGCTCCACGAACGTTGCCCTTCGCAGGCCAAGACCAATGGCTATTGCAGCGAACATGGTGCGTGGAGGCGTAGTGGGCCTAACGTGATCGACTTAAGCGGAGCGGCCGAAGGCCGGTTCGCTTGAAGGAGGGGTTCGGCTTACGTCGACGCGGCGCATGAGTCAATTGCTTCGATGAGCGCCAAGTCGGTCGACGACCAGAATGTTCTGCATCGGCTCACGCTGCGCTGAGTGCATGTCCGCTCAAGCAAGCTTGTGCGGCGTGCTCGCAGCGCAGCGCAGCGCAAGCTAGCAGACTTTTCGCGGTTCATAAACCACCCCGAAGCTCGCTATGAATGCAGATTTGTCTCGGCAGAGTGTCGATGTGAGCTGAACGTCAAATAGGCCAACCGCAGGAGCGGTAGGCGGTTGGTCTAATGTGATTCACGGCGCGATGATCGCCGACCCGTTTCCCCTGGGCAAACCCCCCAAAAGCACGTGATGGGCGCGGTGCGTTAGGCGGACTAAATCTTTGCGGACGAACCCCACGCCTCCGTGGGCCCGACGCCGGCGGGGCGGGCCGCTGCCACCGCTGCGCTCCCCCCTGAGTTGAGCCGGCCGCGCACCGGCCGGCTCAGCCCGCCGCCGGCACCGCAACCACCGGCACGACGCGCCGCCCGCCGGGCGTGGCCTCGCGCGCCCGCAGCTGCCCGCAGCCCGCGTCCACGTCCTGCCCGGCCGAGTAGCGCAGCTTGGTCAGCACGCCGTGGCGGTGCAGCGTGCGCGCCATCGCCGCCGCGTGCTCGCGCTCGGGGCGCTCGAAGTCGACGCCGTCGACGCGGTTGTAGGGGATCAGGTTGAGCACCGCGCGGCGCCCGCGCAGCAGGCGCACCAGGCCCTCAATCTCGGTCTCGTCGTCGTTGACGCCGGCCAGCAGCGTCCACTGCACCTGCAGCGGGTAGCCGCTGGCGTCGGCGTAGCGCAGCGCCTGCTCGACCAGCGCCTCGGGGGCGATGCGCGGCGCGTTCGGCAGCAGCGCGGCACGGCGCGCGGCGTCGCTGCTGTGCAGCGACAGCGCGAGCGCCGGGCGCACGCGGGCCGCCGGCTCGGGCGCGAGCAGGCGCTCGAACAGGCGCTCGTCGCCCACGCTGGAGAGCACCAGCTCCTTGTGGCCGATGCCGCCCTCGCGGCCGAGCAGCTCGATGGCCTCGAGCACGTTGTCGAGGTTGTGCGCCGGCTCGCCCATGCCCATGAACACGACCTTGCGCACCGCGCGCTGTTGGCGCGCCAGCGCGACCTGGGCGACGATCTCGGCGCTGCCGAGCTGGCGCAGCAGCCCGCCCTGGCCAGTCATGCAGAAGCGGCAGCCGACTGCGCAGCCGACCTGGGTGGACACGCACAGCCCCTCGGCGCGCGGCAGCAGCACGGACTCGACGGTCTGGCCGTCGGCCAGGCCGACGAGCAGCCGGGTCGAGCCGTCGGCGGCGGGGTGGGCCGAGCGCAGCGTCGCGAGCGCGGCGAGCTCGGCCTCGAGCGCGGGCAGGGCGTCCTGCAGCGCGCGCGGCAGCACGTCCTCGCGCGCGCTGCGCCGGCCCTGCGGGCGTGCGCCGGCCCAGTGGCGCAGCACGCTGGCCTCGTGGCGGGGCTTGGCGCCGAGCGCGCGCAGGCGCTGGCGGAGGGTTTCGATGCGCAAGGCGGCGGTTCCGGCGTTCGGGGGCAGGGCGGCTTGGCGCGCAGTGTATGCAGACGCCGGGCCGCGCCGGGCGCATCATCGCGGCGGGCGCCATGGGGCGCAGGCCAGGAGACCCCCACCATGCCGGACGACGCCGCCGCCACGCACGACCTGTCGATCACCCGCGTGCTGCAGGCACCGCGCGCCGCGCTGTGGCGCGCCTGGAGCGAGCCGGCGCTGCTGGTGCAGTGGTGGTGCCCGAAGCCCTGGGTCACCGAGCTGCGCGCCTACGAGCCGCGTCCCGGTGGCGCCTTCCACACCGTCATGCGCGGCCCGGACGGTGGCGTCAGCGACAACCCGGGCTGCTTCCTGGAGCTGCGCCCGGCCGAGCGGCTCGTCTTCACCTCGCTGCTGCTCGGCGGCTGGCGGCCGGCGACGCCCTGGCTGCCCTTCACCGCGGTGGTCACGATGGCCGACGAAGGCGCGGGCACGCGCTACGTCGCGACGGCGATGCACCCGGACGCGGCCATCTGCGAGCGCCACGCCGGGCTCGGCTTCCACGAGGGCTGGGGGATCTGCATCGACCAGCTCGAGGCGCTGGCGCGCACGCTGGCCTGAGCCGGCTCAGAGCAGCGTCGACTTGCGCCCGCGCTTGACCGCGTACATGCGCGCGTCGGCCAGGCGCACGGCCTCGTCGGCATCGGCCTCGGTGGGGTCGACCGCCACGACGCCGACGCTCGCGCCACCGTAGTCGAGGTTCAGCGCGCCGAGCGTGTAGGGGCCGGCGGTGGCCGCGCTCGCGCGCTGCTGCAGCAGGCGCGCCGCCTCCTGCGCGGCGGCCGCGGGGGCGGCGACGGGCCCGGGGCCGACGATGAGGAACTCGTCGCCGCCCAGGCGGCCGAGCATGTCGGTCGCGCGCAGCGTGCCCGCGAGGCGGCGCGCCACCTCCTGCAGCAGCAGGTCGCCGACCGGGTGGCCGTGGCGGTCGTTGAGGCCCTTGAAGCCGTCGAGGTCGACCACGCCGACGAGCACGCGGCCGCGCTCGCGCCGCGCGCGCGCCAGCAGGCGCTGCAGTTCGTCGACGAGCGCGGCCGCGTGCTCGTCGGCGTGGTCG
>DATMJX010000086.1:0-3312 GCA_035553715.1 Methylibium sp. | reverse complement strand
CGGTGGACGCGATCGGCTTCGATCCCAAGGTGCAGGGCAACGTGCTCATCCGGCTGGCGGTGGACCGCGAAGCGCCGGTCACGAAAGCGACCTTCGCCACGCTCGGCTACCAGGGCGTGACCGGCCTGGCGTTCATCCAGCTCGACGACGAGGGCCCGCCCGCACCGCGCCTTTCGCCGCAGGACGGCAACCCGCCGCGCATCCCGCTCAAGCCCGGGCTGCTGCAGAAGCTCGCCGCGCAGGGTGAGGCGCTGCTGGAAAAGGCCGACCAGGCCATGGGCCGCGTCAACCAGCTGCTGGGCGAGCCCAATCAGAAGCGCATCGCGACGGCGCTGGACAACATCGGCGGCGCGGCCGAGAAGGTCACGCAGCTGTCGCAGCGCCTGGACCAGACCTTGCAGACGCGCGTGGACCCGGTGCTGGCCGAAGCCACCCGGACGCTGCAGTCCGTTCGCGGCAGCTCGGACGAATTCGCCCGCGCGGCGCGGCGCCTCAATGCGAAGGACGGCCCGATCGACCGCCTGGCCGAAGGCACGGAGTCCCTGTCGCGCGCCGCCGATTCCTTCAACGCCTCCACGCTGCCGCGCATCAACCGTGTCACCGAGGAAACCTCGCGCGCGGTGCGCCGCCTCGGGCGCACGGCCGGCGAGATCGGCGACAACCCGCAGTCCCTGATCTACGGCAGCGGCCCGGTGCCGCCCGGGCCCGGCGAGCCGGGCTTCGCGCCGCCGGGGGCGTCGAAATGAGGGCCTGGCGCCGGCTGTGCGCCGCGGGCCTGGCACTCGGCGTGGCCGCGTGTTCGTCCTTCGCGCCCGACAAGCCCGTGCGCGCGACGCTGTACGACTTCGGGCCCGGCCCCGTGGCGGCGGCGGCGCAGCGCGGCACCCAGCCGCCGATCGTGCTGGCCGACCTCGAAACGCCGGCCGCGCTCGACACCGCGGCGCTGCTCTATCGCCTCGGCTACGACGACGCCCACCAGCTGCATCCCTACTCCCGCGCGCGCTGGTCCGCGCCGCCCGGGCGGCTCGTCGAGCAGCGCCTGCGCGAGCACCTCGGGCGCGAGCGCGTGGTGCTGGACCTGACGCAGAGCGCGGCCCTGGCGCGCAGCGGCGGGGCCATGCCGCGCATCCTGCGCATCGAGCTGGCGGAGTTCTCGCACCTGTTCGACTCGCCCAAGACCAGCTGGGGCGTGGTGCGCATGCGCGCCACGCTGGCCGACAACACGCCCGCGGGCGAGCGCGTCGTGGGCCAGCGGATCTTCGTGCAGCGCCAGCCGGCACCGACCCCGGACGCTTCCGGCGGCGTGCGCGCCCTCACCGCGGCCACCGACGCCGCCGCGCAGGAGATCGCCGCGTGGGTCGGGCAGCAGCACTAGGGGACGGCGCGTGATCGGCCAGCGCGAACTCGAGGAGCAGCTGCGCGGGCGCGGGCTGGAGATCCTGGGCACCTGCGAGCACCTGTCGCAGGACACCGCGCTGCTGCAGGCGTCGCCGCTGCTGCGCGACTTCACGCCCGCCGAGGCCGACCTGCTGGGCGCGAGCATGCTGCGCGTGCGCGCGCAGCCGGGGCAGCTGCTGATCGCCGAAGGCGAGGCGAGCGACTGGATGATGATCCTCATGTCGGGGACCGTCGACGTGCGCAAGAACAAGGTCGGCGCCGAGGCGGACGAGACCGAGCCGGGCTTCGCCACGCGGCTGGCGGTGATCAAGGAAGGCGCCGTGATCGGCGAGATGTCCATGCTCGACGGCGAACCGCGCTACGCGAGCTGCGGCGCGATTTCGCAGGTCGAGGCCGCGGTGCTCAGCCGGGCGGCGGTGAGCCGCCTGATCTCGTCGCACCCGGCAGTCGGTGCCAAGCTTCTGGTGAAGCTCACGCAGCTGCTGGCCCAGAGGCTGCGCAACACCAGCAGCAAGCTGGTCAAGGCCTTGCAGAAGCTCAAGATGCACGCGCCGGGCAGCGGCGCAGGCGCGGTCTAGCCGGCTCGCTCCCGGTCGAGCCGCTCGATCTCCTCGGGCGTGGCCGGGTGGCGGCGGCGGAACATGCCATAGCCTTCCATCTGCATCACCTTCTCGCCGTTCTGGTTGAACATCTCCCACACCGAGCGCACGATGCCCGTGTCCGTGCGCTTGCGCATCGGCCGCGACTCCACGATGCTGTGCCGCAGCGTGAGCGTGTCGCCCGGGTACACCGGCTTGAGCCAGCGCAGGCTCTCCAGCCCCGGCGATCCCATGCTCGACGACTCGCTGAGGAAGTTGTCCACCGTCAGGCGCATCGCCAGCGCGCAGGTGTGCCAGCCGCTCGCGCACAGGTTGCCGAAGATGGAGCGCCGGCCGGCGACCTCGTCGATGTGGAAAGGCTGGGGGTCGAACTGCTCGGCGAAATCCTTGATCTCCTCGGCGGTGACGCTGACGCTGCCCAGCTCGCGCACGCTGCCCGGCGCCAGGTCTTCCCAGTAGTAGCGGATCTCGCTCATTCTCAACGTCCTCCGGAGACTTCGAGCAGGGACATGGTGACGTAGCTCGCCTCGGGCGACAGCAGCCAGACGATGGCCTCGGCCACCTCCTCGGCGCTGCCGCCGCGCTGCATGGGCACCAGGTGCTGCAACTGCCTGACGCGGTCGGGAATGCCGCCCGAGGCGTGGATCTCGGTCTCGATCAGCCCCGGGCGCACCGCGTTGACGCGGATGCCCTCGGCGCCGACTTCCTTCGCCAGGCCCAGGGTGAACGCATCGATCGCGCCCTTGGCCGCCGCGTAGTCGACGTACTGCGCCGGGGCGCCCAGGCGCGAGGCCGCGCTGGAAACGTTGACGATCGCGCCGCCGGCGCCGCCGTGCCGGGTGCTCATCCGCTTGACGGCTTCGCGCGCGCACACGATCGAGCCCAGCACGTTGATGTCGAACATGCGCTTCAGGCGCGCCACGCCCATCTCATCCACGCGCGCGGCCACGTCCACCACGCCCGCGTTGTTGACGAGGGCGGTGAGGCGGCCGAGTTCGCGATCGACGGTGTCGAACATCGCGAGCACCTGCTCTTCCTTCGCGACGTCGCCCGGGACCGCGATGGCGCGGCCGCCGCCGGCGCGGATCGTGGCCACGACGCCATCCGCGGCGGCGCGATTGCTGGCGTAGTTGACCGCCACCGCATAGCCGCGGCGCGCGGCGAGCTTCGCCGTGGCCGCACCGATGCCGCGGCTGGCGCCCGTCACAAGCAGGATCTGCTCCAAGGTTGTGTCTCCACGAGTGTGGCCCTATTACAGCAAAAGATCGCGGCTTGACGCTGGCGCCCGGCGTGCGCGAAGCTACGCGGCTTCCCC
>DATMJX010000085.1:0-7458 GCA_035553715.1 Methylibium sp. | reverse complement strand
GACCGGGTCATGGACCTGCCGATCTCGGGGGCGCTGGCGCAGCTGCTCGAGCGTGCGACGAGCGGCGACGTGGCTGGCATCAGTCAGCCGTCGAAGGGCGCGACCGTTGCTCTGTTGTTCAGCGACAACGTGCACCTGACGCGTATCGGCGTGTACTTCATCGCCTGCGCGACTTATGCGGCCTTGTACGGGCGCTCGCCGTCCGGGGGCTGGCGACCGCCCGAAGTCTCGGCGACGCAAGCGGCGTCGCTGCAGGCGCTGGCCTGGGACTACATCGGCAACTACTACCGCAGCGTTGCGCCAATGTCGCTCGTGGAAGCCCAGGCCCACATGGCTGGCGATGCCTGCGCGACCTTCTGGTCCTGGAGCGGTCGGCCGCAGAACGCGAACTATTGCCGCACGATGCTTTCGGCACGCAATGCCAGCAACCCTTTTCACTATGACGCCGCCACCGACCGCAGCTACTGGTTCGCGCCGCCCTGACGCGCTGCCACCCCGGTCCACTGTGGGTGAACGCATACACTCATCTAGGGGGGCGTGGGCCGTCTTTTGTCCAATTGTCGACGTTCGGCGCGACCAGCTGAGCTGCGCGACATGACAGGGCCCGCGGCGGGCGGCACCATCGCAATCCGGCGCTTTGCGTCGCCCCGTTTCAGTTCCTCTCAAGACGCCATGTCCCTCTCCTTGCGTTTCGTGTTGATCGGTGGCGAATCGCTGCTGATCCAATGTGCCCAGACGCTCGAACAGGCCGGCCACCAGGTGGTGGCGGTTGTCACTGCGCGAGCGGCGATCCGCCGCTGGGCGGCTGAGCGCGGCGTGCGGGTGCTGCGTGACCCGCAGGCGCTGCTCGCGGCGCAGGATCTGAAACCGTTCGACTACCTGATCAGCGTCACCAATCTGGCGGTGCTTGCCGATGAGGTGCTCGCGCTGCCCACACGCGGTGCGATCAATTTCCATGACGGCCCACTGCCGGAGTACGCCGGTCTGAACACGCCGGTGTGGGCATTGCTCAACGAAGAGCCGCGTCATGGCATCACCTGGCATCTGATGACGGCGGCCGTCGATCAAGGTGATGTGCTGGCCGAGCGACGCTTCGAACTTGCACCGGGCGAGACCGCGCTGACGCTGAACACGAAGTGCTACGAGGCGGGCTTCGAGGCCTTCGAGGCGCTGGTCGACGCCCTGGGAGTGGGGGGCTCGCTGACCGCGCGGCCCCAGCTCAGCGCGCCGCAGCGCTACTTTGGCCGCAAGGACCGACCCGAGGGGGCCTGTGCGGTGCGCTGGGAGAGTCGCGCTGTGCAGATCGCGACGCTCGTGCGCGCGCTCGATTTCGGCACGTATCCGAACCCGATCGGCAGCGCCAAGGCGAGCATGGGGGGGCGCCTGCTGCTGATCGCCGCGGCCGAGGCGACGCAGGAGCGCAGCGGCCTGGAGCCGGGCCAGGTCGTGGCCGTCGACACGACGGCGATCACGGTGGCCAGTGGTGACATGGATGTGCGCCTGACGCGCCTGGCCAGCCTCGACGGCAAGCTGCTCGGCCCGGCCGACGCGGCGGCGCAGTTCGGCCTGCACGTCGGTGCGCGCTTCGACCGGCTGGCGCCGGCCACGGTGGCGGCGCTTGGCGAAGTCAACGCGGCCGTCTGCGGGCACGAAGGCTTCTGGCAGCGGCGGCTCGAAACCCAGGCGACGCTCGACCTGCCCTACATCGATCGCAGTGCCGCTCCGGGACCGGCGTCGATGGAGGGGCTCGACGTGGCGCTGCCTGGCGGTGCGGATTCGGCCACACTGGTCGCGGCGCTGCTCGCCCTGCTGGCACGGCTGGCCGACAAGGACGAGTTCGATCTGGGCTACGCCGACGCGGCGACGCGCTCGCGCATCGCTGCGGTGCCGGCGGGCTGGTTTGCGCCGCAGCTGCCGCTGCGCGCGACGGTCGATTTCGCCCGCCCTTACGCGGCCCTGCAGGAGGCGGTGCAGGCCGAGCTTGCCGAGCTCACGCGGCGTGGGGGCTATGCCAGCGACCTGGTCGCGCGTGTGCCCGAGCTGCGTGCCGCCGCTGCGACGCGCGACCCGCGCGTGCTGCCGCTCGCCGCGCTGGTGGTCGAGCGCCTCGACGAGGCGCAGGCGCAGCCCGGCAGCGAGCTGACGGTCGCCTTCGCGGCGGACGGCTCGGCGAGCCGCTGGCTGTTCGACGCGGCCCAGTTGGCACGCGGCCACGTGGCGGCGATGCAGCAGCAGTTCGCCGAGCTGCTTGCCGCGGTCCTGTCCGATCCGCAGCGCAGCGTCGGCGAGTTGCCGCTGCTGGCGCCCGACGCACTGCACCGCGTGCTGGTCGGCTGGAACGACAGTGCCGCGCCGGCGCGGACCGATGCCTGTGTGCACACGCTGATCGCCGAGCAGGCGGCGCGCACGCCCGAGGCGACGGCCATCACCTGCGAGGGCCGCTCGCTGAGCTACGCCGAGCTCGATCGCCGCGCCAACCGGCTCGCGCGGCGTCTCGCCACGCTGGGCGTCGGCCCCGACGTGCTCGTCGGCCTGATGTGCGAGCGCTCGCTCGAGCTGATCGTCGGGCTGCTGGCGATCCAGAAGGCCGGCGGTGCCTATGTACCGCTGGACCCCAGCTACCCGCGCGACCGCATCGCCTACATGGTCGAGGACGCCAAGGTGCCGGTGCTGCTGACGCTCGAGCGCCTGCGTGGCGAGCTGCCGAAGCACCGCGCCAAGGTCGTGTGTCTGGACAGCGACTGGCCCTCGATCGAGACCGAGTCGGCCGAGCCCTTCGATGGCGGCGCCGAGCCGCGCCACCTGGCCTACGTGATCTACACCTCGGGTTCGACCGGCAAGCCCAAGGGCGTGATGGTCGAGCACCGCAACGTCGTCAACTTCTTCGCCGGCATGGACCGGCACCTCGGCGGCGATGCGCCCGGGACCTGGCTGGCGGTGACGAGCCTGAGCTTCGATATCTCGGTGCTCGAGCTGTGCTGGACGCTGGCGCGCGGCTACCACGTGATCGTCTCGTCCGACGAGGACCGCTCGGCCGCTGCGTCCCGTGGCCCGCAGGCGAGCCGGCCACTGGACTTCAGCCTGTTCTACTTCTCCGCCGACGAATCGGAGGGTGTCACCGACAAGTACAAGCTGCTGCTCGAAGGTTCCAAGTACGGCGATGCGCATGGCTTCGCCGCGGTCTGGACGCCGGAGCGCCACTTTCACGCCTTCGGCGGCCTGTACCCGAACCCGGCGGTCACTGGCGCGGCGATTGCGGCGGTGACCGAGCGTGTGCAGATCCGCGCTGGCAGCGTCGTGCTGCCGCTGCACCATCCGCTGCGCGTCGCCGAAGAGTGGTCGGTGGTCGACAACATCTCCAAGGGCCGGGTCGGCATCTCCTTCGCGTCGGGCTGGCAGCCGAACGACTTCGTGCTGAAGCCGGAGAACTACGCCGACAACAAGAACGTCATGCTGCGCAACATCGAGGTGGTACGCAAGCTGTGGCGCGGCGAGTCGGTGCCCTTCGACGGGCCGCTGGGCAAGCCGGTCGAGACGCACATCCTGCCGCGCCCGGTGCAGAAGGAGCTGCCCTACTGGGTCACCTCTGCCGGCAATCCCGAGACCTTCGCCGCCGCCGGCCGCATCGGTGCCAACGTGCTGACCCACCTGCTCGGCCAGACGGTCGAGGAATTGAAGGACAAGATCGCCGCTTACCGTGCGGCGCGCCAGGAGGCGGGTTTCGAGGGTGAGGGCTACGTCTCGCTGATGCTGCACACCTTCGTCGGGCCCGACGCCGACGCGGTGCGCGCCAAGGTCAAGCAGCCGCTGATCGAGTACCTGCGCACCTCGCTGCACCTGGTCAAGCAGTACGCCTGGTCCTTCCCGGCGTTCAAGAACCGCGACGCGATGGGTGGCATCGACCTGCAGACCCTGTCGACCGAGGAGATGGACGCGCTGCTGGAGCATTCCTTCGAGCGCTATTTCGAGACCAGCGGCCTGTTCGGCACGCCCGAGAGCTGCGTCGCGATGATCGACGCGATCAAGGCCATCGGCGTCGACGATGTCGCCTGCCTGATCGACTTCGGCGTCGACTCCGCCTCGGTGCTCGAGCATCTGCCCTACCTCAACGAGCTGCGCCGCCTGTCGCTGCCGCCGCGCGCCTCGAGTGAGGAGTACACGCTGCCCAAACTGCTGCAGCGCCACGCGCCGACCCATTTGCAGTGCACGCCCTCGATGGCGCGCATGCTGCTGATGGACGATGCGGCCAAGGCCGGCCTTGCGGGCCTGAAGCGCATGATGGTCGGCGGCGAGGCGTTGCCGCCCACGCTGGCGCGCGAGCTGACCGGTGTGATGCAGGCCGGCACGCTGATGAACATGTACGGCCCGACCGAGACGACGATCTGGTCGGCCGTGCATGCGGTCGAGCACATCGAGGGCAGCATCCCGCTCGGCCGCCCGCTCGCCAACCAGCAGCTCTACGTGCTCGACCGCCGCCAGCAGCCGCTGCCGCCGGGGGTGCCCGGTGAGCTGGTGATCGGTGGCGCCGGCGTCGTGCGTGGCTACCTGCACCGGCCCGAGCTGACGGCCGAGCGCTTCCTGCCTCACCCCTTCCAGGGGGCAGCGGGCGGACGCGTCTACCGGACGGGCGACCTGGTGCGCTGGCGTGACGATGGCACGGTCGAATTCCTCGGCCGGCTCGACCACCAGGTCAAGGTGCGCGGCTACCGCATCGAGCTCGGCGAGATCGAGACGGCGCTGCTTGCGCATGCGGCAGTGCGCGAGGCGGTCGTCGTCGCGCGCGAGGATGTACCCGGCGACGTGCGGCTGGTGGCTTATCTGGTCGCCGCGGCTGGCACGTCACCGGGGGCCGGTGAACTGCGCGAGCAACTGCGCGAGCGCCTGCCGGAGTTCATGTTGCCGGCGCACTTCGTGACGTTGGCTGCGCTGCCGCAGACGCCCAACGGCAAGATCGATCGCAAGGCGTTGCCCGCGCCGGATGCCGGCAGCGCGCCGGCCGCCGAGCCGGCCGCCTATGTCGCGCCGACCAGCGAGCTTGAGGAAACCATTGCAGCGATCTGGAAGGACGTGCTGAAGCTGTCGCAGGTCGGCACGCGTGACAACTTCTTTGACCTCGGCGGCCATTCGCTGCTGGCAGTGCAGACGCACCGGCGCTTGAAGGAGACGCTGAACCGTCCCCTGTCGATCACCGACATCTTCCGTTTCCCGACCATCGCCAGCCTCAGCGCCTTCCTGGGGCAGGACGGCGAGGACGATGCTGGCGCCCAGGCCGGTGCGGCGCGCGCGCAGGGACGACGCGCGGCGATGCAGCGCCGTCGCGCCACGGCCGGCAGCACGTCGGAGTGATGAGGATCCTGCAGGCCGTGGCCCGCGCACCGGGCTGTGGCGCGGCGTGAACGAGACGATGACCGAACCTGTGAACGACAACGACATCGCCATCGTCGGGATGGCGATCCGCGTCTCCGACGCGTCGACTCCCGAGCAATACTGGGCCAATCTCGCCGCCGGGCACGAGTCGGTGCGCCACTACAGCGACGAAGAGCTGCTCGCCAAGGGCGTATCGCCGGCGACGCTGGCCGATCCGAACTACGTCAAGGCCGGCATCCCGCTTGGCGGCCTGGACCAGTTCGATCCCGAGTTCTTCGGCTTCAGTCCCAAGGAAGCCGGCATCCTCGACCCGCAGCACCGCCAGTTCTACGAGGTCTGCTGGGAGGCGCTGGAGAGCGCCGGCCAGATGCCGGAGCGCTTCCCCGGCGCGATCGGCCTGTTCGGTGGCTGCGGCATGGGGGCCTATTTCACCTTCAACCTGCTGACGAACCCGGAGCTGGTCGACAACGTCGGCCTCTTCCTGCTGCGCCACACCGGCAACGACAAGGACTTCCTCGTCACGCGGGTCTCCTACGCGTTCAACCTGCAGGGCCCGAGCGTCAACGTCCAGACCGCCTGCTCGACCTCGCTGGTCGCCACCCACATGGCGGTGCAGAGCCTGCTGTCCGGCGAGTGCGACATGGCGCTGGCCGGTGGCGTGACGATCGAGCTGCCCCACGGCGTCGGCTACCACTACAAGGAGGGTGAGGTGCTGTCGCCCGACGGGCATTGCCGCAGCTTCGACCACCGCTCCAAGGGCACGGTGTTCGGCAGCGGTGCCGGTGTCGTCGTGCTGCGCCGGCTGGCCGACGCGCTGCGCGACGGCGACCCGATCCGTGCCGTCATCAAGGGCAGCGCGGTCAACAACGACGGCTCGCGCAAGGTCGGCTATCTGGCGCCCAGCGTCGACGGCCAAGCCGCCTGCATCACCGAAGCCCTTGCGGTCGCGGACGTGTCGGCCGACTCGATAGGCTATGTGGAGTGCCACGGGACCGCGACGCCGGTCGGCGACCCGATCGAGATCGCCGCACTGACCCAGGCCTTCCGCGCCTCGACCGAGCAGGAGGCCTACTGCAAGGTCGGTTCGGTCAAGACCAATATCGGCCATCTCGACACCGCGGCCGGTGTCGCCGGCCTCATCAAGGCGACGCTGGCACTCGAGCACCGCCAGATCCCGCCGTCGCTGAACTTCGAGGCGCCCAACCCACGCATCGGCTTCGAGGGGGGGCCTTTCGTCGTGGCTGACCGACTTGCCGATTGGCCGCGCGGCGCGACACCGCGGCGCGCCTGCGTCAACTCGCTGGGCGTCGGTGGCACCAATGCCTTCGTCGTGCTCGAGGAAGCGCCGGCACGTCCCGCCGCGGCGCCCGATGCGTCGCCCCAGCTGCTGCTGCTGTCGGCGCGCAATCGCAAGGCGCTCGACGAGCAGGGCCGGCGCCTGGCCGATTGGCTGAAGCAGCACCCGGCGGCCCCATTGGCCGACGTCGCCTGGACGCTCCGGCAGGGCCGGCGCGGCTTCGAGCAGCGTCGCGTGCTCGTTGCGGCGAATACCGACGAGGCGGTCGCGCTGCTCGACAGCGGCGACGCCAAGCGCGTCTACACGCACAGCCACGAGCTCGAGCATCCGTCGCTGGTGTTCATGTACCCGGGTGGTGGCGCCCAATACGTGAAGATGGGTCGCGGTCTCTACGACGCCGAGCCGGTGTTCCGCGAGTGGGTCGACAAAGGCCTCGCGATCCTGAAGAACCGCTTCGGCGCCGACCTCGCCCCGGTGCTGCTGCCGCAGGGCGAGACGACGCCCGAGATGATCGAGGCGATCGCCAAGCCGGCCAACCAGCTGGCGCTGACCTTCCTGGTTGAGATCGCGCTGACGCGGCTGTGGGAGCATTACGGCATCAGGCCCGAGGCCCTGATCGGCCACAGCATGGGCGAGAACACCGCCGCCTGCGTGGCCGGCGTGTTCAGCTTCGAGGACGCGCTGGGCCTGCTGCTGCTGCGCGGCCAGCTCGTCGGCGAGGCGCCCAGCGGTGGCATGGTCAGCGTGCCGATGCCCGCGGCCGACCTGCAGCCGCTGCTCGACGAGTTGGGCCT
>DATMJX010000084.1:0-3318 GCA_035553715.1 Methylibium sp. | reverse complement strand
CACGCCGGACACCTGCGCCTTCCTGGTCGAGCCGATCCAGGGGGAAGCCGGCATCGTCGTGCCGCCGAGCGCCTTGCCCAGCATCAGGCCGTCGGGGCGCACGCCCTCGTGGTCGCAGGCGAGCAGCCGGCCGGTGCGGCCCAGCCCGGTCTGCACCTCGTCGCAGATCATCAGCACCGCGTGGCGGCTGCAGATCTCGCGCACTGCCTGCAGATAGCCCGCCGGCGGCACGACGATGCCGGCCTCCCCCTGGATCGGCTCGACCAGGAAGGCGCAGGTGTCCGGCGTGATCGCCGCCTCGAGCGCCGCGGCGTCGCCGAAGGGCACGGTATCGAAGCCCGGCGCAAAGGGACCGAAGCCGCGGCGGTACTGCAGCTCGCTCGAAAAGCCGACGAGCGTGGTCGTGCGCCCGGCGAAGTTGTTGCGCGCGACGACGATGCGCGCCCGGTCCTCGGCGATGCCCTTGACCGTGTAGCCCCATTTGCGCGCCGCCTTCAGTGCGGTCTCGACCGCCTCGGCGCCGCTGTTCATCGGCAGTGCGCGATCCATGCCGGTCAGCGTGCACAGGCGCTGCAGGAAGGGCCCGAGCCGGTCGGTGTGGAAGGCGCGCGAGGTCACGGCCAGTTGCCGTGCCTGCGCGACCAACGCCTCGACCAGGCGCGGATGACCATGGCCGAAGCTGACGGCCGAATAGGCCGACATCATGTCGAGATAGCGCCGCCCGTCCTGGTCCCACAGGAACACGCCCTCACCGCGTGCCAGCACCACCGGCAGCGGTGCGTAGTTGGCGGCGCCGTAGCACTCCTCCAGCGCGATCGGGCTGGCCGTGAGTGGCAAGGCGGGACGGGAGGTCATCGCGGCAAGCTCTTGCGGCGCTGTCTCTATGGCTTCGACTGTAGCCACGAATCCCCGCAAGGTGCTTGCCACCTGTTGCCCTGCGGGCCTCGCTGGCGCAAGGATCATGCGCCAGCGAGCCGCCGTCCCGGCTATTCCTTGAAGTCGCCGCCGAAGCCCAGCACCAGCGCCTCGGGCCGCAGGTGCTTGCGCAACGCGGCATTGACCTGCGCCAGCGTCGCCGCGGACAGTGCGTCGTCGACCTTCTGCGACAGCGCGAAGTCGCGGCCCAGCCGCAGGTTGGAGGCCAGCGCGGCGGCCAGCCGCGCGTCCTGCGCGCGCTGCAGGCGGCGCGTTGCGACGAGCCCGCGCCGGGCTTCGTCGAGCTCGGTCACGCTGAAGCCGTCCTTCAGCGCGCGCGCCAGCTCCTCTCGGAACGCCGCCTCGACCTTGGCGCGGTTCTGCGGCGCGAAGATCGCCTCGAGCTGCCAGGCCGAGTTCGGCTCCTCCGCGTTCCAGCGAATGCCGCTGTAGACGCCATAGGACAGCCCCTCCTTCTCGCGGATGCGCCGCCACAGCCGCGAGTTGCCGCCGCCCCCGAGCAGGTGGTTGGCCAGCGTCAGCGCCGCATAGTCGGCGTCGCTGTCCGACAACGGCAGCGGCAGGAGGGCCGCCATCGTCGCGTTCTGCTTGTCCGGCGTCGCGAGGCGCAGCGTGACCGGTGCCACCGCCGCAAAGGGCTGGGCGATCCGTGCATAGGGCTCGGTGCTCTTCCAGTCGCCGAAAGCCGCCTCGAGCGCCTGGCGCACCGCGGCGACATCCAGGTCGCCGCTGGCGCCGAACTGCGCGTTCGAGGCGCCGTAGAAGCGGCGGTGGAACTCACGCAGCTGCGCGACGGTGGCGGCCCTCAGGTCGGCGCTGAGCTCGTCGAAGCTTTTTGCGTAGCGCACGTCGCCGCGAGGCCAGCGGTTGGCATGGCGCGCGATCGCGTTCGCGACCAGCGCCTCGGGCTCCTTGCGCTGCTGCTCGACGGCGGTCAGCGCCTGGTTGCGCTGCTCCTCGAGCACCGCCTCGGGGAAGCTGGGCTCGCGCAGCAGCTGGCCGAGCAGCGCAATCACCGCCGGGACATGCTCGCGCCGGGTCGAGATGCCGACGCTGAGGCTGCCGGCCCCCGAGGCGAAGCTGAGCTCGGCCTGGAGTTGGTCGAGCCGGTCACGGATCTGCTGGCGGTCGAGCCTGGCCGTGCCCTCGTCGAGCATCGCCGCGACGAGCGCCGGCACCTCGCCCTGGTTCGCCAGGCTGGCCTCGCTGCCGAACTGCAGGTTCAGCACCGCGCGCACCGCGTTGCCGCGCGTCGGCTTGGGCAGCAGCGCGATCTGCATGCCGCTGGCCAGCGTCGCGCGTTGCGTCATGGCGTCGAGCTGCGCCGGCGTGGCGTCGAAGGCGGCCGCCGTCTGCCCCCCCTCTTGCGGACGGTAGTCCTTGAACTGCGCCGCCACGTCGACTGCCGCCGGCGCGGGCGCGCGCTTGGGCGCATCGGTCGGCACATAGGTGGCGAGCGTGCGGTTGTCCGGCAGCAGCCGTTCGGCGGCGACGCGCTGCACCTCGGCCACGGACACGGCTTTGATGCGGTCGCGCAGCAGGAAGAACAGCCGCCAGTCGCCCTGTGCGATCGACTCGGACAGCCCCACGCCGACCTTCTCCGGGTCGGCGAAGACCTGCTCCCACTGCTTGAGCCAGCGGGTGCGGGCGCGCTCGACCTCCTCCGCGCTCAGCGGCTCGCGCGAGATCGTCTCCAGCGTCTCGAGCAACGCACCGCGCGCGCGCTCGAGGTTCTGGCCCGGCGCCAGCTCGGCGATGAAGAGCAACACGCCGGGGTCGCGCAGCCCGAGCGCGAAGTTGCCGACGCTGGCGGCCAGCTGGCGCTCGACCAGCCGCTTGTGCAGCCGCCCCGACGGCGCGTCGCCGAGCGCGAGCGCGAACAGCTCGGTTGCGGCGAAGTCCGGGTGCGCGGCCGGCGGCACATGGTAGGCCGCGTAGAGCAGCGGCGTGCCGCCGACGCGGCGCACCGTCAGCGCACGCTCGCCGTCCTGCACCGCGTCGAGCGTGTACAGCCGCGGCAGCGTGCGCCGCGGCTTGGCGATGCGGCCGAAGGACTGCTGCACCCAGCCCAGCACCCGGGCCGCGTCGAACTTGCCCGACACCACCAGCGAGGCGTTGTCCGGCTGGTAGTAGGTACGGTAGAAGGCCTGCAGGCGCGCGATGTCGACGTTCTCAACGTCGGCGCGTGCGCCGATCGTGTCCTTGCCGTAGTTGTGCCAGTCGTACATCGCGGCCAGCGTCTTCTGGTAGAGGATGCGGCCGGGATCGTTCTCGCCCGACTCCATCTCGTTGCGCACCACCGTCATCTCGCTGTCAAGGTCGCGCCTGGCGATGAAGCTGTGCACCATCGCGTCGGCATGCCAGGACAGGAACCACTTCAGG
>DATMJX010000083.1:0-4403 GCA_035553715.1 Methylibium sp. | reverse complement strand
GGGGCAAGGGGGGCAGTGCGCGCCCGGACGGGGGCGGGGATCCGCGGCGGCCGCCGGACATGAAGAGTGCGGGCATTGGTGCCGGGTTGATCGCCGGCGTCGTCGGCCTGATCTGGCTCGGGACCGGCTTCTTCATCGTCGAGGAAGGCCAGCAGGGCGTCGTGATGTCCTTCGGCCGCTACAGCAGCACGGTCGAGGCCGGCTTCCAGTGGCGTCTGCCCTATCCGTTCCAGTCCCACGAGGTGGTCAGCGTGACGCAGCTGCGCTCGGTCGAGATCGGCCGCAGCGGCGTCGGGCAGGCGACCGGTTTGCGCGAATCGTCGATGCTCACCGAGGACGAGAACATCGTCGACATCCGCTTCACGGTGCAGTACCGTCTCAAGGATCCGAAGGACTTCCTGTTCGAGAACCGCAACCCCGACGAGGCGGTGGTGCTGGCGGCCGAGTCGGCGGTGCGCGAGATCGTCGGCAAGAGCCGCATGGACTCGGTGCTCTACGAGCAACGCGATGCGATCGCTGCCGAGCTCGTCAAGTCCATCCAGGCGCAGATCGACCGGCTGCGCGCCGGCATCCTGATCTCCAACGTCAACGTGCAGAGCGTGCAGCCGCCCGAGCAGGTGCAGGCCTCGTTCGACGACGCCGTGAAGGCCGGGGCGGACCGCGAGCGCTTCAAGAACGAGGGGCAGGCCTACGCCAACGACGTGATCCCGAAGGCGCAGGGCACGGCCTCGCGTCTGCGCGAGGAGGCCGAGGGCTACCGCGGCCGCGTGATCGCGCAAGCCGAGGGCGATGCCTCGCGCTTCCGCCAGGTGCTGACCGAGTATGCGAAGGCGCCGGGGGTCACGCGCGATCGCCTCTATGTCGACACGATGCGCGAGGTCTATGGCAACGTCAGCAAGGTGATGGTCGACGTGCGCAACGGATCGAACCTGCTGTACCTGCCGCTCGACAAGCTGATGCAGCAGACGACCGAAGCCCCGCCAGCGGCGCAGGCCGAGCCGACGCCGGTGTTGCCGGCGACCGCCGGCGCCACGAATCGATCGCGCGACAACCAGCGCAGCCGCGAGCGCGAAGGCCGCTGAGGCCGCGAGGGAGACCCCAGTCCATGAATAACAAGATCGGAATGACCGTCGCGGGCGCGCTGCTCGCGCTGATGCTCGCGTCGTCGACGCTGTTTGTGGTCGACCAGCGCCAGTTCGCGGTGCTGTACGCGCTCGGCGAGATCAAGGAAGTGATCACCGAGCCGGGCCTGAAGGTCAAGCTGCCGCCGCCGTTCCAGAACGTCGTCTTTCTCGACAAGCGCATCCAGAGCCTCGACAGCCCGGAGACGCGGCCCATCTTCACCGCGGAGAAGAAGAGCCTGGTGATCGACTGGCTGGTGAAGTGGCGTGTCAGCGACCCGCGCCAGTTCATCCGCAACAACGGCGTCGACATGCGCAACGCCGAGAACCGGCTGGCGCCGATCGTGCAGGCGGCGCTGAACGAGGAGGTCACCAAGCTCAACGTGAGGCAGGTGCTGTCAACCGAGCGCGAGAAGGTGATGCAGGGCGTGATCGCGCGGCTGACCGACGACGCCAAGAGCTTCGGCATCGAGATCGTCGACGTGCGCATCAAGCGCGTCGACTTCGTCGCGACCATCACCGAGGCGGTCTACCGGCGCATGGAGTCCGAGCGCAAGCGCGTCGCCAACGAGCTGCGCTCGACCGGCCAGGCCGAGGGCGAGAAGATCCGCGCCGATGCCGACAAGCAGCGCGAGGTGATCGTCGCCGAGGCCTACCGCGACGCCCAGAAGATCAAGGGCGAGGGCGACGCCAAGGCATCGGCGCTGTACGCCGATGCCTTCGGCCGCGATCCGGCCTTCGCGCAGTTCTACCGCAGCCTCGAGGCCTACCGCGCGAGTTTCCGGACCAAGAGCGACGTGCTCGTCGTCGAGCCGGACAACGAGTTCTTCCGCGCGATGCGTGGCAGCGGCGCCCCGACGAGCGGGCGTTCACGCTGACGCCGCGTCCCCATGTGGGAGACGCTGTTCAGCGCGCTGGCGCTGGTGCTGGTGTTCGAGGGCCTGCTGCCCTTCATCAGCCCGGCGCGCTGGCGGCGGCTGTTCGAGCAGGCCACCAGGCTGTCCGACGGGCAGCTTCGCTTCCTCGGGCTGAGCAGCATGCTTGCCGGGATGCTCCTGCTCGTCGTGCTGGCGCTCTGAGCCGGGCGTCGGCGGTCGCGCCGTGCCGGGCAGCATGACGCTCGCCGGTACAATGTCTTTTTAACAGCGGGTTCTTTCATGACGTCTGCCTGGTTGCTGCCGGAGCACATCGCTGACGTGCTGCCGTCGCAGGCGCGGCGCCTCGAGGAACTGCGGCGCCGCGTGCTCGACAGCGCGCGAGCCTATGGCTACGAGCTGGTGATGCCGCCGCTGATCGAGCACCTCGAGTCGCTGCTCACCGGCACCGGCCACGAGCTCGATCTGCGCACCTTCAAGCTGGTCGACCAGTCCAGCGGCCGCACGCTGGGGCTGCGCGCCGACACGACGCCTCAGGTGGCCCGCATCGATGCCCACCTGCTGAATCGCGCTGGCGTGACGCGGCTGTGCTACTGCGGCCCGGTCGTGCATGCGCGCCCGGCGGGCCTGCAGGCCACGCGCGAGCCGCTGCAGTTCGGCGCCGAGCTCTATGGCCACCCGGGACTCGAGGCCGATCTCGAGATCCAGGACCTCGCGCTCGACAGCCTGCGCTCGGCCGGTATCGGCGGCTTGTTGCTCGACCTGGGCGACGCGCGCATCGTGCGCGGGTTGCTCGATGGCGTCGTGATCGACGCAGCGCAGCTCGAGGCGCTGGTCACCGCGCTCGATGCCAAGGACGGTGTGGCGCTCGCGCAGTGCACCGAAGGCTTGCCTGAGGCGGCGCGGCGCGGCCTGGCCGCACTCCCGGCGCTGTACGGCGATGCCACGGTGCTGGCGCGTGCCGAGGCCTTGCTGCCGGCGCATGCGGCGATTCGGGCGGCGTTGCGGGACCTGCGTCGCCTGGCCGAACACGCGGCGATCGCCCATCCGGGCGTGACGGTCGCCTTCGACCTGGCCGACCAGGCCGGCTACAGCTACTACACCGGGGCGCGGTTCGCGGTCTATGCCGAGGGTTGCAGCGACGCGCTGCTGCGCGGCGGGCGCTACGACGAGGTCGGTGCGGTGTTCGGTCGCAACCGGCCGGCAGTCGGCTTCAGTGCCGACTTGAAGCAGCTGCCGGAACGTGGCGGCGAGCGCCGCCACGCCGCGGTGCGTGCGCCGTGGGGAGAGGATGCGAGCCTGCGCGCGAAGGTGCGTGAGCTGCGTGCTTCCGGGGACACGGTCGTGTGCGTGCTGCCCGGGCATGAGCACGAAGGGCAGGAATTCGAGTGCGATCGCGAGATCGTCGCCGTCGGCGGACAGTGGGTGTTGCGCGCGCTGTGAGCGTGCGCCACCGGAACTTCAGGACCAGATGATGCAAACAGCCAAGGCCGGCAGCGGCCGCAACGTGGTGGTGGTCGGTACCCAGTGGGGCGACGAGGGCAAGGGCAAGGTCGTCGACTGGCTGACCGATCACGCCAGTGCGGTGGTGCGCTTCCAGGGCGGCCACAACGCCGGTCACACGCTGGTGATCAAGGGCAAGAAGACCGCGCTGCAACTGATCCCCTCGGGGGTGATGCGCGACGGCGTGCTGTGCTGCATCGGCAACGGCGTGGTGGTCGATCCGACCCACCTGCTCGCCGAGATCGAGCGGCTCGAAGCCGCTGGCATCGAGGTCCGCTCGCGGCTGGTGATCAGCGAGTCCTGCCCCTTGATCCTGCCCTTCCATGTGGCGGTCGACAAGGCGCGCGAGAGCCAGCGCGAGAGCTCGGGGGCGGGCAAGATCGGCACCACCGGCAAGGGCATCGGTCCGGCCTACGAGGACAAGGTCGCGCGCCGTGCGTTGCGCGTGCAGGATCTGAAGCACCCGGAGCGCTTCGCGCGCAAGCTGCGCGAGCTGCTCGAGCTGCACAATTTCGTGCTCGGCGGCTGGCTTGGTGCCGAGACGCTCGAATTCCAGCCCATCTTCGACCATGCGATGCAGGTCGCCGAGCAGCTCAAGCCGATGCTCGCCGACGTCGGCGTGCGCATCCACGAGGCCAATCTCGCCGGGGGCAACGTGCTGTTCGAGGGCGCGCAAGGCACGCTCCTTGACATCGATCACGGCACCTACCCCTACGTGACCTCGAGCAACTGCGTGGCCGGCAACGCCGCGGCCGGCTCGGGGGTCGGGCCGGACAAGCTGCACTACATCCTCGGCATCACCAAGGCCTACACCACGCGCGTTGGCTCCGGGCCGTTCCCGACCGAGCTGCCGATGGACGAGCCCGGCACGGTCGGTCACCACCTGTCCACCGTCGGGCAGGAG
>DATMJX010000082.1:0-9747 GCA_035553715.1 Methylibium sp. | reverse complement strand
GCGACGATCGCCACCAGCGGACGCTTCGGGCTCGACAGCGCCTTGGTGATCGCGTCGATCTCGGCCGCCAGCAGCGGGCCGGCGCAGGCCACCTTGGCGTACTGCGCGATGCCGTAGGTCGAGGCCTCGGCGCGGTGCGCGGTGCCGATCCCGAGCGACGTGGTGGTCGCCAACGAGTTCTCGGCGCTGGCGCGCGCCAACAAGGTCGCCGCCACCGCGGTGCAGCCCGATGACCTGATCCTCGACATCGGCCCGCGCACCGCGGCCGAGCTGGCCGGCATCATCGCGCGCGCCGGCACGGTGGTGTGGAACGGCCCGATGGGCGTGTTCGAGTACGACCAGTTCGCCGGTGGCACGCGCACGCTGGCCGCGGCGATCGCGCACTCGCCGGCCTTCAGCATCGCCGGCGGCGGCGACACGCTGGCGGCGATCGCCAAGTACGGCATCGAGAAGGACATCGGCTACATCTCGACCGGCGGTGGCGCCTTCCTCGAGGTGCTGGAAGGCAAGACGCTGCCGGCCTTCGAGATCCTGCAGGCGCGTGCCACTGGCTGAGCCATCGCAGGACGATACTGCTCGCTCTCCGGAGGAGTTTTCATGCAGCGCGCCACCAAGATCGTCGCCACCCTCGGACCGGCCTCGTCGACGCCGGAGGTGCTCGAGCGCATGATCCGCGCCGGCGTCGATGTCGTGCGGCTGAACTTCTCGCACGGCAAGGCGCAGGACCACATCGACCGCGCCGCGCTGGTGCGCGAGGTGGCGCGCCAGGTCGGCCGGGAGGTCGCGATCATGGCCGACCTGCAGGGGCCGAAGATCCGCGTCGGCCGTTTTGCCCAGGGCAAGGTGATGCTCGAGCCGGGCGCGCCCTTCGTGCTCGACGCGACGCGCAGCGAGCCCGGTGACGAGCACGCGGTCGGTCTCGACTACAAGGCGCTGCCGCGCGACGTGAAGGCCGGCGACACGCTGCTGCTCAACGACGGGCTGATCGTGCTCGCCGTCGAGCGGGTGAGCGGCGAGGCGGTGCACACGACCGTCCAGGTCGGCGGCGAGCTGTCCAACAACAAGGGCATCAACAAGCAGGGCGGCGGGCTGACCGCGCCGGCGCTGACCGCCAAGGACATGGAGGACATCAAGACCGCGATGGCCTTCCAGTGCGAGTACCTCGCGGTCAGCTTCCCGAAGAACGCCACCGACATGGAGATGGCGCGCCAGCTCGCCAACGTCGCCGGCGAGCCCTGGGGGCACCGGCCGGCGCTGATCGCGAAGATCGAGCGCAGCGAGGCCATCCCGGTGCTCGAGCAGATCCTCAAGGCCAGCGACGGCATCATGGTCGCGCGCGGCGACCTCGCGGTCGAGGTCGGCAACGCCGCGGTGCCGGCGCTGCAGAAGAAGATGATCCGCATGGCACGCGAGATGGACAAGGTCGTCATCACCGCGACGCAGATGATGGAGTCGATGATCGTCAACCCGGTGCCCACGCGCGCGGAGGTCAGCGACGTCGCCAACGCGGTGCTCGACGGTACCGACGCGGTCATGCTCAGCGCCGAGACCGCGGCCGGCAAGTACCCGGTCGAGACGATCGCGCAGATGGCCGCGATCGCCGAGGCCGCCGAGGCGGCCGAGGACGTCACGCTGGACGCCGACTTCACCCACCGCAGCTTCACCCGCATCGACCAGAGCATCGCGATGGGCGCGCTGTTCACCGCCCACCACCTGGGCTGCAAGGCGATCGTCGCGCTCACCGAGTCCGGTTCGACCGCGCTGTGGATGAGCCGCCACAAGATCCACGTGCCGATCTATGCGCTGACCTCGCAGATCACGAGCCAGCGCCGGATGGCGTTGTACCGCAACGTGCGCCCGCTGCTGATGCCGGCCTACGCCGACCGCGACCAGGCGCTCGCCAAGGCCGAGGCGCTGCTGATCGAGCGTGGCGTGCTGCAGCCGGGGGACACCTACGCGATCACGGTCGGCGAGCCGATGGGCCATCCGGGCGGCACCAACATGCTCAAGGTCTGCCGGGTGCACTGAACGCCGGACCGGGGGGCCATGGGCCCGGGTGCGCTGCGGACCGGCACCTAAAATCATGGGCATCGCGGCACGTCCGTGTCCACAGACCGCTCCCGGAGACCCCCATGCCCCTCGTTTCCATGCGCCAGCTGCTCGATCACGCCGCCGAGCAGGGTTACGGCATTCCCGCCTTCAATGTCAACAACCTCGAGCAGGTGCAGGCGGTGATGGAGGCCGCCAAGGAGACCGGCGCGCCGGTGATCCTGCAGGCCAGCGCCGGCGCGCGCAAGTACGCCGGCGAGTCCTTCATCAAGCACCTGATCCAGGCCGCGATCGAGGCCTACCCGACGATCCCGCTGGTGATGCACCAGGACCACGGGCAGAGCCCCGATGTCTGCCGCGGCGCGATCGACCTCGGCTTCAGCTCGGTGATGATGGACGGCTCGCTCGAGGCCGACGGCAAGACCATCGCCAGCTACGAGTACAACGTCGACGTGACCCGCAAGGTCGTCGACATGGCGCACGCGCTGGGCGTCACCGTCGAGGGCGAACTCGGCTGCCTCGGCTCGCTCGAGACCATGAAGGGCGACAAGGAGGACGGCCACGGCACCGAGGCGACGATGACCCGCGAGCAGCTGCTGACCGACCCGGAGCAGGCCGCCGACTTCGTCAAGCGCACCCAGCTCGACGCGCTGGCCATCGCCATCGGCACCAGCCACGGCGCCTACAAGTTCACCCGCAAGCCCACCGGTGACATCCTGGCGATCGACCGCATCAAGGAGATCAACCGCCGCATCCCCAACACCCACCTGGTGATGCACGGCTCCTCGTCGGTGCCGCAGGAGCTGCTGGCGATCATCCGCCAGTACGGCGGCGCGATGAAGGAGACCTATGGCGTGCCGGTCGAGGAGATCCAGGCGGCGATCAAGTACGGCGTGCGCAAGATCAACATCGACACCGACATCCGCCTGGCGATGACCGGCGCGGTGCGCAAGTTCCTGGTCGAGCACCCCGAGAAGTTCGACGCCCGCGAATGGCTCAAGCCTGCGCGCGAGGCGGCCAAGCAGATCTGCAAGCAGCGCTACCTGGAGTTCGGCTGCGAGGGCCAGGCCGGCAAGATCCAGGCGCGGACCCTGCAGGTCGTCGCCGCCCAATACGCCAAGGGCGAGCTGGCCCAGACGGTGCGCTGATCCGGCCGCGGCGAGGCCGCGCTGCTAACTTTTACAGCGTGACACCGAGTGCGCGCGCCGATACAACTCTGTCCAAGCCATGTCGACCTCTCCTCTTCTCGAAAGCCGCCTGCACTCCCTGCCGCTGATCGCGCGGGGCAAGGTGCGAGACAACTACGCGGTCGGCACCGACCGCCTGTTGATGGTCGCGAGCGACCGGCTCTCCGCCTTCGACGTCGTGATGGGCGAGCCCATCCCCGGCAAGGGTGAGCTGCTGACGAAAATGGCGCTGTTCTGGTTCGGGCGGCTCGGCGCGATCGTGCCCAACCACCTGACCGGCGAGGCGCCCGAGAGCGTCGTCGCGGCCGACGAGCGGGCCCAGGTCAGCGGCCGCTCGATGCTGGTCAAGCGCCTCGCGCCGCTGCCGATCGAGGCGGTGGTGCGCGGCTACCTGGCGGGGTCAGGCTGGAAGGAATACCAGGAGAGCGGCCGCGTCTGCGGCGTCGCGCTGCCCGCCGGGCTGAGCAACGCCGCCCGTCTGCCGGCGCCGATCTTCACGCCCGCCACCAAGGCCGAGGCCGGTGCACACGACGAGAACATCAGCTTCGAGCAGGCCGCGGCGATCGTCGGGCACGAGCGCGCCGAGCAGGTGCGGCGCGTGTCGATCGCGCTGTACGAGGCCGCCGCCGCCTATGCGCTGACGCGCGGCATCATCATCGCCGACACCAAGTTCGAGTTCGGCCTCGACGCCGACGGCACCCTCACGCTGATGGACGAGGTGCTGACGCCCGACTCCTCGCGCTTCTGGCCGGCCGAGGACTACGAGGCGGCGCTGCGCGAGGGCCGCAACCCGCCGAGCTACGACAAGCAGTTCGTGCGTGACTGGCTCGAGCAGGCGCGGGTTGACGGTGCGCCCTGGAACAAGCGTGCTCCGGCCCCGGCGCTGCCGGCCGACGTGATCGAGCGCACGGCCGAGAAGTACCGCGAGGCCTGGCGGCGGCTGGCCGGCTGAGGACATGCTCGCCCGCCTGCGTCATCGCCTCGAGACTGCGATCCCGCGCGCGGCCGACCGTGTGAGCGCCGGGCGCCTGCGCGGCGAGCTGGCCTGCCTGCTGGCGCGCCACGGCGAACTCGAGCGCGCCCGCGATGACGTGGCCCGCCTGCGGGCCGAGTTCCGCTTCGAGCCCGATGCCGGCGTGACGGCCTGGCTGTCGCTCGCCGACGGCCTGCTGGACTACTACGACGACCTCGACACCGGCTGCCGGGACCGCCTGCAACGCGCCTATTCGCTGGCCGCGGCCGCGCAGCTGCGCCCGCTGCAGGCGCTCAGCGCGGCCTGGCTGGCGTTGCTCGACTATGTGCAGCACGACGTCGACTCGATGGCCCAGCGCCTGCGCCATGCCTTCGACCTGAGCACGCCCGACGACCACGGCGCCCGCGCCCGCGCCTGCCTGGTCGCGGCCCAGGGCTACCACTGGGGCGGCCGCATGGACCGCGCCCAGCCCTGGTATGAGCGAGCGCGCCAGCACGCCCTGGCCGACGGCGACGAGGCGATGATGAGCGCGGTGCTCTACAACCGCTACGCGATCACGATGAACCTGCAGCGCGAGGCCGAGGCGCAGCAGGTGGTCGATGTCGGCGCGCCACTGTGTCCCAAGGTGCTGGTGCAGCGAGCCAGTGACGCGCTGCGCGGCGCCGAGTCGACCGAGCGCTTCGACCAGATGGTCGGGGCGACCTCGCTGGGCGTGCTGCACCCGCTGATGCGGGCCCAGCTGCTGACGATCCAAGGCTGCTTCGACGAGGCGCGCGCCCTGTTCGCCGAGCACTACGAAGCCGGCCTGAAGCAGGGCATGCAGGGCAAGGCCGCGCTGCTGCTGGCCGACATGGGCTGGTGCGAGGCGCGGCGCGGCGACGCCGCGCGGGCGCTCGGTCTGGCGGCGGAGGCCGAGGCCGGGCTCGGCGCGCTCGGGGACGCCGACGACGACGCGGCGACGCGCTGCCGGCTGGTGCAGATCTACGAACTGTGCGGCGGGGCGGTGGCGCGCGATCGAGCGATCGAGTTGCGCGAGATCGCCGCGCGCCACTGGCGCGCCCACATCAGCCAGCAGCTGCGCTGGGTCGAGCGGCTGGACCTGGCGCTTGGCAGCGATGGGCCGGCCTGAGGCGACGCCGGGCTCGGCGAGGCCTGGCGGCTCAGCTCAGAACAGCACCATGCTGAGCTTGCGCCGGTAGGCGTCGACCACCGGATCGCCGGCCGGCGCGGCCACCTTGCCGGTGAGCTCGAGCGCTCCCTGGGACTCGGCGGCGGCCTTCGGCTGCGGCCGGGTCATCAGCTCGAGGATCGCGACGTAGAGCTTGCGGGCGCGCTGGTCGGCCCAGGCCTTGTCGCGCATCAGGATCTCGAGCAGCTCGTCCATCGCGTCGGCGAAGCGCTGGCCGGCCATCAGCGCCTGGGCGCGCTCGAAGCGCGCGTCGAAGTCGCGCTTGTTGGCCGCGATCGCGGCCTCGAGCGCCGCCATCGGCCGCCCCCCGCGCGCCGATTCGCAGGCCTCGAGCCACAGGCCGAGCGCGCTGGCGCGCGGCTCGCCGATCGCCTTCGGCGCCAGCGGCTCCCAGACGCGCCGGGCATCGGCGAGCCGCCCGGCCTCGAGCAGGCGCTTCATGTAGTCGGCACGGATCGCGTCGTCATGCGGCGCGATCGCCAGCGCCTCGGCCAGCTTGACGAGCGCCGCATCGGTGTCCCCGCCGGCGGCGAGCTGCTCGGCCTCCTCGGCCTCCTCCTCGGCGGCCAGCTCGTTGGGGCTGGGCACATGCTTGTCGAGGAAGGCGCGGATCTGCGACTCGGGCAGCGCGCCGACGAAGCCGTCGATCGGCTGGCCGCCGACGAACATCACGCAGAAGGGGATCGAGCGCACGCCGAAGGCCTGGCTGAGCTGGTTGGCGATCTCGGGCTGCTCGTCGCTGTTGAGCTTGGCCAGCGTGAAGCGGCCGGCATAGGCTGTCTCGAGCTTCTCCAGCACCGGGCCGAGCTGCTTGCAGGGGCCGCACCAGGGGGCCCAGACGTCCAGCAGCACGGGGGTGCGCTGCGAGGCCAGGATCAGCGCGGCTTCGAAGTTCTGGAGGGTGATGTCGATCATGTCGCCTCAGCTGCGGCCGACGGGCTCCAAAGCAAGCCGCCGCCTACAATTCGTGGTTTTCCGACCGGAGCGGCCGTGACTGCAGTGCAACCCCTGATCGGCGTGGTGATGGGCTCCAAGAGCGACTGGGAGGTCATGCAGCATGCGGCCGCGATTCTCGCCGAGTTCGGCGTGAGCTTCGAGGCGCAGGTGGTGTCGGCCCATCGCATGCCGGACGAGATGTTCCGCTATGCGGAAGGCGCGCGCGGTCGCGGCCTGCGCGCGATCATCGCCGGGGCCGGTGGCGCTGCCCACCTGCCGGGCATGCTGGCGGCCAAGACCCCGGTGCCGGTGCTCGGCGTGCCGGTGCCCTCGAAGCACCTGCAGGGTGTCGATTCGCTGCACAGCATCGTGCAGATGCCCAAGGGCGTGCCGGTGGCGACCTTCGCGATCGGCGCGGCCGGCGCGGCCAACGCGGCGCTGTTCGCGGTGGCGCTGCTGGCCCACGACGATGCGGCGCTGCGCACCAAGCTCGATGCCTTCCGCGCCGCCCAGACCGAGGCGGCGCGCGCGATGACGGCCGAACTCGGCCGGCCCTGACCTGTCCGGACCTGCGATGACCCGCTCCAAGACCATCCTGCCGGCCGCCGTCGCCGCCGGCGCCCAGGCCACGACGCTCGGCGTGATGGGCGGCGGCCAGCTCGGCCGCATGTTCGTGCACGCGGCGCAGCGGCTCGGCTATTTCACCGCCGTGCTCGACCCCGACGTGGCCAGCCCTGCGGGCCTCGTCTCGCACGTGCATGTGCAGACCGACTACCTCGACGAGCAGGGCCTCGCGCAGATGCTGCAGCGCTGCGCGGCGATCACCACCGAGTTCGAGAACGTGCCGGCCGGCGCGCTCTACACGCTCGGGGCCCACCTGCCGGCTGCGCCCGACGCCGAGGCGGTGTCGATCTGCCAGGACCGTGCCAAGGAGAAGCGCCACTTCGTCGACTGCGGAGTGCCCTGCGCGCCGCACGCGCTGATCGAGACCGAGGCTGGGCTCGCCGCCGTGCCTGACACGCTGCTGCCGGGCATCCTGAAGACCGCGCGGCTCGGCTACGACGGCAAGGGCCAGGTGCGCGTCGGTACGCGCGCCGAACTGGTCGCTGCCTGGGACACGCTGCGGCGCGCGCCCTGCGTGCTCGAGCAGCAGCTCGCGCTCGACTTCGAGCTGAGCGTCGTGCTGGCGCGCAACGCCTTCGGGGACGTCGTCACGCTGCCGCTGCAGCGCAACCTGCACCGCGAGGGTGTCCTCGCCGTCACCGAGGTGCCGGCTCCCGGCGTCAGCGCCGCGCTTGCGGGCCAGGCCTTCGATGCGGCACGTCGTATTGCCGAGGGCATGCATTACGTCGGCGTGCTGTGTGTCGAGTTCTTCGTGGTGAAGGACGCCGGCGGCAACGTCAGTCTGGTCGCCAACGAGATGGCGCCGCGCCCGCACAACTCGGGCCACCACAGCATCGACAGCTGCGACGTCTCGCAGTTCGAGCTGCAGGTGCGCTGCATGACCGGACTGCCGCTGGCGGCACCGCGCCAGCATTCGGCCGCGGTGATGCTCAACCTGCTCGGCGAGCTGTGGATCGACGCCGAGGGACGTGAGCGCACACCCGACTGGGCGGCGGTGCTGGCGATCCCCGGCGCTCACCTGCACCTGTACGGGAAGGCGGGCGCGCGGGCGGGTCGCAAGATGGGCCACCTGACGCTGACGGCGGCGACGCTCGAGGAGGCCCGCGAGGCGGCCCGCCGCGCCGCCGCCGTGCTGGGCCTGCCGCCGCCCTGAGCGGCCCGACCATGCCGGTCCTCGACGGCCGCGTGCCCGAATCCGTTGCTGCCGCGGCCCGCGAGCTTGCCGCGGGGGGCCTGGTCGCGTTCGCGACCGAGACGGTCTACGGTCTCGGCGCGCGGGCCGACGACGACCGCGCCGTGGCCGGCATCTTCGCGGCCAAGGGGCGTCCGGCCGACCATCCGCTGATCGTCCACGTCGCTGATGCGGCCGGGGCCGAGGTCTTCGCGGCCGAGTTATCGCCGCTGGCGCGGCGGCTGATCGCGGCTTTCTGGCCGGGCGCGCTGACGCTGATCGTCCCGCGCCGCGCCGGCGTGGCCACGGGGGCGGCCGGCGGGCAGGCGACGATCGGGCTGCGCTGCCCGGCCCACCCGGTCGCCCAGGCGCTGCTGCGCGCCGCCGCGGCCGAGGGGGTGCCCGGCGTGGCCGCGCCGAGCGCGAACCGCTTCGGCCGCATCAGCCCGACGCGGGCCGCCCATGTCGCCCAGGAGTTCGGCGCGGCGCTGCCGGTGCTCGACGGGGGCGACAGCGCGCTCGGCATCGAGTCGGCGATCGTCGATGTCAGCCGTGGTCGCGCGGTGCTGCTGCGCCCCGGCGTGCTGACGCGCGCCCAGATCGAGGCCGCCCTGGGCGAGCCGCTGCACGAGGCCGACGCGGCGGCGCCACGTGCTGCCGGCACGCTCGAGGCGCACTACGCGCCACGCGCGACGCTGCGGCTGATGCCGGCGGCCGCGCTGCGCACCGCACTGGAGCTGCTGCCGCTCGACGCGCTGCCGGCCCGGGCGGCGCCGAAGCTGGCGGTATATTCCCGCAGCGTCGCGGTGCCCGCGCGGCTGCCGCAGCGCCGCATGCCGGCCGACGCGGCCGCAGCGGCCCACGAGCTGTTCGCGGTGCTGCGCGAGCTCGACGACCTGGGCGTCACGCTGATCTGGGTCGAGGAGCCGCCCGCCGAACCGGCCTGGGAGGGCGTGCGCGACCGGCTGCGGCGCGCCGCAGCCGCCTGAGCCCCTTCCCTTCCCGCCTGATGCCTGGAGTGAGCATGACTGTCGTGACCGATCTTTTCCGCCGCCTGCGCCTGCCGGCATGCCTGCTCGGCACGGCCGCGCTGCTGGCGCTGGCCGCCTGCGGGGGCGGGCAGCGCGTCAATGATTTCGAGCCGCAACGCGTGCTCGTGTTCGGCGACGAGACGAGCGTGATCGGGGCGGGCGGGGCGCGCTACACCGTCAACGGACTGGTCGAGGGGGGCAGCACGATCGACTGCCAGACGAACCGCATCTGGGTGCAGCTCCTGGCTGCGCGGGCCGGCTTCGGCTTCCCGGAATGCCCGCTCGAGGGCGAGGCGGCGCCGGTCAGCCGCATCTACGCCGCCGTGGGCACCGGCGTCGCGGACGTCGCCCTGCAGGTGGACGCCTTCCTTGCCGATTCCGACGCGGGCGGGCCGTTCAAGACCACCGACCTCGTGACCGTGTTCACCGGGCAGAAGGACATCATCGACTTCTACGGCACGGTCACGTCGATGGATCAGTGCCGTTTCGTCGCCGGCGATCCCGGCCGCGCCGGTGCGGTGGCGCTGCAGGCGCGCGAGCGCGGCCGCGTCCTGGCGCAGCAGATCGAGCGGATCGCGGCGGGCGGG
>DATMJX010000081.1:0-3270 GCA_035553715.1 Methylibium sp. | reverse complement strand
GCGCGCGTCGTCGGCGGCCACCACGACCGCGGAGGCGCCGCTGCGCGCTGCGCGCTCGGCCACGCGCACCACCATCGGCTTGCCGGCGAGGTCGGCCAACGGCTTGTCGGGCAGCCGGCTCGAGGCCAGCCGCGCCGGGATCAGGACCGTGAAGCTCACGGCGCCGCGGGGGCGAGGGGCTGTGGCGCGCCCGGCTCGTCGAGCGCGCGGGCCTCGCTTTCCAGCATCACCGGGATGCCATCGCGCACGGGAAAGGCGAGCCGGTCGGCGGGGCAGTGCAACTCGGCAGCCTGCTGCTCGCCATGCCCGGCGGTCAGCGGGCCCTTGCAGATCGGGCAGACCAGCAATTCGATCAAACGGGTGTCCATGCTCATCCTTCGAGGCGCCGCGCGTGGGCGGCGAGCGCCGCATCGAGCGCGGCCAGGAAGGCCGGCCCGGTGGAGAAGTCTAGCGGCGCGACCCACACGCGCGTGCCGGGACGCTCGCGCGCGACACGTGCCGGCGCGAGCTTGACCGCGTCCTTCTCGGTGACGAGCACGTCGGGCGTGCCGTCGGGCCAGGGCAGGGCGTCGTAGCGGGCGTGGTCGGGCAGCGCCAGCGGCACGACCTCGAGGCCGGCCGCCATCAGCAGATCGAAGAAGCGCCGCGGTTGCGCGATGCCGGCGCAGGCCGGGACCGGGCGCCCGCGCAGTGCGGCCAGGGCGGCGGGACTCGCGGCCTCGCCGCGCCACCAGGCGTCGAGCCCGACCGCGCCCGCCAGGGCGCTGCGGGCGCATTCCCCGGGCAGCGGCGTGCTCGGACGCGGCGCGTTGTAGAGCGTCAGTGTCGCCGCACCCCCAGGCCGGGTCGTGATCGGCTCGCGCAGCGGACCGGCCGGCAGCAGCCAGCCGTTGCCGGCGCCGCGCGCATCGAACACGACGACCTCGACGTCGCGCGCCAGCCGCAGGTGCTGCAGGCCGTCGTCGGCGACGATCAGGTCGATCTCGGGATGGGCCGACAGCAGCGCCCAGCCCGCGGCCACCCGGTCGCGGCCGACCACCACCGGCACGCCGCCGCGCAGCCGGATCAGCAGCGGCTCGTCGCCGACCTCTGCGGCCGGCGTGTCGGGACGCACCTCGCGCACCCCGCGGCTCTCGCCACCATGACCGCGCGACACCACGCCGGGGCGCCAGCCGGCCGCGCGCAGGTGGCCCAGCAGGGCCAGCACGGTCGGGGTCTTGCCGGCGCCGCCGGCGATGCGGTTGCCCACCACGAGCACCGGCCGCGGCAGCGGTTCGCGGCGCAGCAGGCCCGTCCGGTAGGCGAGGCGGCGCAGCCCGACCAGGCCGCCGTAGAGCAGCGACAGCGGCCACAGCAGGGCGGCCAGCGGGCCGCGCACGAGCCAGGCGCGGTTCAGGACGGCTTCGAGGCGGGCCGGCCAGCCGTCAGCCGCGCTCAATGGGATTCGGCCGGCGGCGCGCCGTCGCGGCCTGCCTGGGTGGCGAAGGTCAGCTGGGGCAGGTTGGCGCGACGGGCTGCGTCGAGCACCACGATCACGCTCTGGTGCGCGGCCGCGGCGTCGGCCGAGATGATCACGATGCGGTCCTTGTCGTCCCCCGCGGCGGCGCTCAGCGCGGCCGTCAGCGTGGCGAGCTCGCGACCGGCCACCGCGGTCCCGTTGACGGTGTAGCGGCCGTCCGAGGAGACGCCGACGATGATTTCCTTCGGGTAGTCGCGTGCGCGCTCGGCATCGGCGACCGGCAGGTTGATCTTCAGCTCGGTGAATTTCGAGTAGGTCGTCGACAGCATCAGGAAGATCAGGATCACCAGCAGCACGTCGATGAAGGGGATCAGGTTGATCTCCGGTTCCTCGCTGCGACGGTGGCGGAACTGCATCGACGCCTCAGCGGTTCGCGAACCGCAGCAGGTGCGGCACCATGCGCTCGGCCGACTGCTCGAGCTCGATCGCGTACTCGTCGACGCGGCCGCGGAAGTAGCGGTAGAACATCAGCGCCGGGATCGCGACGATCAGCCCGAAGGCCGTGTTGTACAGCGCGATCGAGATGCCGTGCGCGAGCTGCTCCGGGTTGCCGCCGACGCCCGTGCTCGGCGACTGCGAGCCGAAGATCTCGATCATGCCGATCACGGTGCCCAGCAGCCCGAGCAGCGGCGCTGCCGCGGCGATCGTGCCCAGCGTGTTCAGGTAGCGCTCGAGGCGGTGCACCGCGGCGCGACCGGCGGTCTCGAAGGCGATGCGCAGGCCCTCCTCGGTGATGCGCGCATCGGCGATGACCGCCTTCAGCCCGCTGGCCAGCACGCTGCCGAGCACCGAGTTGTCCGCGAGCTTGCTGATCACCTCGGGCGAGGGCAGGGACTTGCTGCTGACCGCCAGCACCTCGTCGAGCAGGCGTGGCGGCGCGACGCGTGCCCCGCGCAGGCTGCTGAAGCGCTCGATCACCAGCGCCAGCGCCACCACGGAACAGGCCAGCAAGGGCCAGATCGGCCAACCGGCGGCTTGTATGATCGAAAGCAACAGCGCTCTCCTCTTGGGTGCATGCGGGTCGCGCGGATTATGTGGCCCGCCGGGCGTGTCGCGCCGTGCGAACGGCCCCACCGTCGCCTCGATGCGTCAAGCGTCCACCGTTCGTGTGGATAACTTTGTGGGAAACCCATGTCTCCCGGGCCGCGAACGCACGCCAGTCAAGGCTCGCAACAGATTGCTCAAACAATGAGCAGAAAAAAGTCATTTGAAATCAACTGCTTGTATGAATATGACGGCGCGGTGACGGTGGCGCACCCCCGTGCGGCCTTGCGGGACGCGGTTGTGGAGTTCCGGAGCGCGCAACCATGCGGGCTGGCGGGCGATGGCCGGGTTTGAGCGCGGCGAGGCGCGCGGCGGCGTGCAGGTCTGGGAGGTCGCGGCGCTGGTGCATGCGGTGGCCGATGCGCTGTCGGCCCGCTTCGGCGCGGTGGCGGTGCGCGGCGAGCTCGCCGGCTTCCAGCGCGCCGCCAGCGGCCACTGCTACTTCACGCTGAAGGACGCCGATGGCAGCGCCGCGCTGCGCTGCGCGATGTTCCGCCGTGCCGCCAGCCTGCTCGATTTCGCCCCGGCCGACGGGGCGCTGGTCGAGTTGCGCGGGCGCGTGGCGGTCTACGAGCCGCGCGGCGAGCTGCAGTTCGTCGTCGAGTCGATGCGCCGTGCCGGGGCCGGTGCGCTCTACGAGCGCTTCCTGCGCCTCAAGCTGCAGCTCGAGGCCGAGGGCCTGTTCGAGGGGGCCCGCAAGCGGCCGC
>DATMJX010000080.1:0-2713 GCA_035553715.1 Methylibium sp. | reverse complement strand
ACCACGATGAACCAACGCTACCGCAAGCGCCTGCCGGGCACGGCGCTGGACTACTTCGACGCCCGCGAGGCCGTCGAGGCGCTGCGCCCGGGCGCCTGGGACCGCCTGCCCTACACGTCCCGCGTGCACGCCGAGAACCTGCTGCGCCGCTGCGAGCCGGCGCTGCTCGAGGACTGCCTGCGGCAGCTCGTCGAGCGCCGGCGCGACCGTGACTTTCCCTGGTACCCGGCGCGCGTGGTCTGCCACGACATCCTGGGTCAGACCGCGCTGGTCGATCTGGCCGGGCTGCGCGACGCGATCGCCGCCGGCGGCGGCGATCCGGCGCAGGTCAACCCGGTGGTGCCGGTGCAACTGATCGTCGACCATTCGCTCGCGGTGGAGTGCGGCGGCGACGATCCGCGCGCCTTCACGCGCAACCGCGCGATCGAGGACCGCCGCAACGAGGACCGCTTCCACTTCATCGAGTGGACGCGCCGGGCCTTCCGCAACGTCGACGTGATCCCGCCGGGCAACGGCATCATGCACCAGATCAACCTGGAGCGGATGTCGCCGGTGATCCATGCCGACGACGGCGTGGCCTACCCCGACACCTGCGTCGGCACCGACAGCCACACGCCGCATGTCGACGCGCTGGGCGTGATCGCGGTCGGCGTCGGCGGCCTGGAGGCCGAGAACGTGATGCTCGGCCGCGCCTCCTGGATGCGCCTGCCCGAGATCGTCGGCGTGAAGCTGAGCGGCCGACGCCAGCCCGGCATCACCGCCACCGACATCGTGCTGGCGCTGACCGAGTTCCTGCGACGCGCCAAGGTGGTCGGTGCCTACCTGGAGTTCCACGGCGAGGGCGTCGCCGGCCTGACGCTGGGCGACCGCGCGACCATCTCGAACATGGCGCCGGAATACGGCGCCACGGCCGCGCTGTTCGCGATCGACGCGCAGACGCTCGAGTATTTGCGTCTGACCGGCCGCAGTGCCGAGCAACTGCAGCTCGTCGAGACCTATGCGAGGACGGCCGGCCTGTGGGCGAGCAGCCTCGCCGGCGCCGAGTACGAGCGCACGCTCGAGTTCGACCTGTCGAGCGTGGGGCGCAACCTCGCCGGCCCCTCGAACCCGCATGCCCGCGTCGCCACGGCCGAGCTGGCCGAGCGCGGCATTGCCGGCCCCTGGTCGATGCCGGCGCCCGGCGAGGGCACGATGCCCGACGGCGCGGTGATCATCGCGGCGATCACCTCCTGCACCAACACCTCCAACCCGCGCAACGTGATCGCCGCCGGCCTGCTGGCGCGCAACGCGCGGCGCCTGGGCCTGGTGCGCAAGCCCTGGGTCAAGTCCTCGCTGGCGCCGGGCTCGAAGACGGTCGCGCTGTATCTCGAGCGGGCCGGCCTGCTCGGCGAGCTCGAGGCGCTGGGCTTCGGCATCGTCGGCTACGCCTGCACCTCCTGCAACGGCATGTCCGGCGCGCTCGACCCGGCGATCCAGCAGGAGATCGTCGAGCGCGGTCTGTACACGACCGCGGTGCTCTCGGGCAACCGCAACTTCGACGGCCGCATCCACCCCTACGCGAAGCAGGCCTTCCTGGCCTCGCCGCCGCTGGTGGTGGCCTATGCGATCGCCGGCACGATCCGCTTCGACATCGAGCGCGACGTGCTCGGCGTGGTCGACGGCCGCGAGATCCGCCTGAAGGACCTGTGGCCCTCCGACGAGGAGATCGACCTGATCGCCGCGACCTGCGTCAAGCCCTCGATGTTCCAGCAGGTCTACGAGCCGATGTTCGCGATCAAGGCGCGCGGCGGCGAGCCGGTGCGCCCGCAGTACGACTGGCGCGCGCCGTCCACCTACATCCGCCGCCCGCCCTACTGGGACCGCGAGGGCGTGGGTGCGCTGGCGGCCCACCCGCGCACGCTCAAGGGCATGCGCGCGCTGGCGCTGCTGCCGGACAACATCACGACCGACCACCTGTCGCCGTCGAACGCGATCCTGGCCGACTCGGCCGCCGGCGAATACCTCGCGCGCATGGGCCTGCCGGAGGAGGACTTCAACTCCTACGCCACGCACCGCGGCGACCACCTCACCGCGATGCGCGCCACCTTCGCCAACCCGACGCTGAAGAACGAGATGGTGCGCGACGCCGAGGGCCGCGTGCGCGCCGGCTCGCTGGCCCGCCTGGAGCCCGAGGGCCGCGTGATGCGCATGTGGGAGGTGATCGAGACCTACCTCGAGCGCCGCCAGCCGCTGGTCGTGATCGCCGGGGCCGACTACGGCCAAGGCTCGTCGCGCGACTGGGCCGCCAAGGGCGTGCGCCTGGCCGGCGTCGAGGTGGTGGTGGCCGAGAGCTTCGAGCGCATCCACCGCACCAACCTGATCGGCATGGGCGTGCTGCCGCTGGAGTTCCAGCCCGGCACTGACCGCCGCACGCTGGCGCTGGACGGCAGCGAGACCTACGACGTGCTGGGCGAGCGCACCCCGGGCGCCGAGCTGAGCCTGGTGATCCAGCGCCGCGACGGCCGCCGCGAGACGGTGCCGCTGACCTGCCGCCTCGACACCGCCGAGGAAGTCTCGATCTACGAGGCCGGCGGCGTGCTGCAGCGCTTCGCGCAGGACTTCCTCGCATCCGCCCAAACGGCCTGAAGGCGCACCATGACCCACCCTCCCCAGCTCCGCATCCCCGCCACCTACATGCGCGGGGATGCGGAGCTGGGGAGGGTGGGTCATGGTG
>DATMJX010000079.1:0-4597 GCA_035553715.1 Methylibium sp. | reverse complement strand
CGCTCGTCGTCGGCAGCGCCTTTCCGCACGCGCTGCGCGCGCTGTCGGTGGGATGGCCGTGGCATGGCGTCTTCTGGGGCGTGGCGGCAATCGCGCTGAGCGCCGGGCTGCTGCTGTACGCGCTGATTCCCGAACCGCCGGATCGCGTGGCGCGACCCGGCGGTCTGCAGGTGCGCGCACTGTGGGCCGTGGCGGGCGATCGCCGCGTGCGTGCCTCGGTGCTCGGCTACTTCGGCCACATGTGGGAGCTGTACACGCTGTGGGTGCTGCTGCCGGCGATCCTGGCGACGCGGCTCGAGGGCGCGGCGCTGTCCTGGGCGGCCTTCGCCGGCATCGGCGCCGGCGCGCTCGGCTGCGTGGCGGGCGGCTGGGCCGCGCAGCGCCATGGCAGCGCGCGCGTGGCCGGCACGCTGCTCGCGACCAGCGGGCTGTGCTGCCTGGCCGCGCCCTGGGCGCTGGGCGCCGGCGACGGCTGGTTCGCGCTGTGGCTGTTGGTCTGGGGCGTCAGCGTCGCCGGCGATTCGCCACAGTTCTCGGCGCTCAGCGCGAGCAATGCGCCGCGCGCGGCGGTGGGCAGCGTGCTGACGCTGGTCAACTGCATCGGCTTCGCGATCTCGATCGCGAGCATCGAGCTGTTCGTGCGCCTCGGCGCGCAGCTGCCGCTCGGGCTGGTGCTGCCGGCGCTGGCCCTCGGCCCGGCGCTGGGGCTGTGGGGGCTGGCGCCGCTGCTCGGTGCCGGGCCTCAGCGCACGCCGACGCCGGCCGACTCGAGCCGCAGGTAGACCTGCTGCAGGTTGCGCGCATGCGCGCGCGGGTAGAGCGACCAGCCGGCGTAGGCGGGCAGGTCGCTGTGCTCGGCGGTCTCGAGCAGGCTGGCGCCCGCTTCGAGCAGCGCCGTGGCCTGGCGCTCGGTGTCGTCGAAGTAGCGCTGCATCGGCGCGAGCGCCTCCAGGCCGGCGACCGGGCCCCAGCCCGGCACGATCCGTCGGATCGGCAGTGCCGCCATCTCGGCCAGCGCCTGGCGCCAGCCGTCGAGCCGGGCGTCCCGCAGCTCGGGGATGCGCCGCACCGAGACCAGCGCGCCGGCGAAGGCGATGCCGCTGTCGAGGTCGAGCACCAGCAGGTCCCCCGGCGTCGCGGCCCAGGCCGGGTGCCACAGCAGCAGCCGGCGCCCGGCGATCGCGCGCGTCTCGGTGGCGGCGAGCGTCTGCGTCGGCGCCAGCACCCGGGTGCCGGCCATCGTCGCCTCGCCGAGGACGGTGACGAGGTTCTTCAGGCAGTTGTCGCAGCGCGCGACGATCATCTTCGCGGTCGCGTCCTGGGCCAGCACCGGCACGCCGCGCTCGGCAAAGGCGGCCGCGCCCATCACGAATTCCTGCAGCGGCTGCGACTCGATGCCCAGCACCACCGGCTTGCCGGCGATGCGCTCGGCCTGGGCGATGCGCTCGCGGCCGTCGACATAGGAGCTGCCGGTGCCGATCATCACCACGCCGTCCGTGCCGACCACGAAGCCGCCATTGCCGACGCGGCCGCGGTTCTCCGGCGTGGCCTCGTCCGACGAGCCGATCCAGGCGTAGACGCCCGGGGCGAGCCGCTGCGGCTCGAGGGCCAGCGCCTGCAGCGCCGTGAGCAGCAGCGCGGCGGCCAGCACGGTCCAGCGCATCAGTCCTCCCATTCGAGCTCGGCGTAGGCGGCGGTGACGTTGCGCACGTGGAAGTCTTCGCGCAGCCGCCACGGCGAGGGCGCGAGCGGCACGCGCTCGAGCGCCTGCGAGAGGGTCCAGCCGGCCTTCAGCGCGCCGCGCACGTCGGCCAGCAGCGTCGCGAGGTAGTCGCGCTGCGGCGCGAGTACGCCGGGCCAGTCCGGGCTCGGCGCGCCGTGACCGGGCACCGCGAGCGCGACGCGCTGGCGCGCCAGCACGTCGAGCGTCGCGAGCCAGCCCTTGAGCCGGCCATCGACCACCGGCAGGTGTTCGCGGAACAGCAGGTCGCCGAGGAAGAGCGTGCCGCTGGCCTCGTCGAACACGCTCAGGTCGCTGTCGGTGTGCGAGGTCGGCCAGGCCTGCACGAGCAGGCGGCGCCCGCCGAGGTCGAGCTCGAGGCGGTCGTCGACCAGCTCGGTCGGAACGACCAGGCGCGTGCCCTCGGCGGCCGCGCCGAAGTCGCGGCGCAGCTGGTTCAGGTAGAAGGGCGCGCGCGCGGCCAGCGAGACGGGCAGGCGCCGGTGGCCGACGAAGCGCGTGCCCGGGGCATCGAAGGCCTGGTTGCCGAGCAGGTGGTCGGGGTGCACGTGGGTGTTGATCACCCAGCACACCGGCCGGTCGGTGACGCGCCGTATCGCGGCCTGCAGCGCCGCGCCGATCGCGGCACTGCCGCCGGTGTCGATCACCGCGACGCAGCGCTCGCCGACCACGAAGCCGAGGTTGCCGACGTCGCCGCCGTTCTCCGGGCCCCAGACCGCGACGGTCGCGACATGCACGTGCACGCCGGGGGCGAGCTCGCGCAGGGCCAGCGGCGCCGGTTCTGCCCCGGCGGTGCCGCTGGCCAGCCACAGCATGGCGCCGAGCGCCAGCAGGCCAAGCCGCGCCACGTCGCAGACCCTCAGCGGGAGTCGAGGCGGATGAAGCAGGCCTTCTTGGCCTCCGCCTGCAGTGTGCGGAAGCGGCGGATGTCCTTCTGGAGCTGCTCGGTGTCGCGGATCACGTTGCCGCGCTCGCCGCCGATGCTGGTGGCCTTCGCGGCGGTGCTCAGCGACACGAAATCGTCGTACGCGAGATCGCGCGCGATGCGGTCGATCGTGCAGGAGCACTTGTTCAGCATCTCGAAGGCCGGCCCCGGGTGCTCGTCCATGCACTCCTGCACGTAGATCACGCGGTCGGCGGTCGGGTAGTCGTGGGCCAGCGCCGGGGCGGCCAGCGCCAGTCCGAGGGCGAGCGCGGCCGCGCCGCGCAGCGGGAGGGGCAGGGTGCGCATGAGGGCTCCTCAGCGTGGGGTCGACGCCGTCGGCGCGGCTTCGGTGCCGACGAGGCTCATCACCTCGTCGATCATCGTCGCCGGGTCGCCGGCCTGGCTGCCGGCCATCGTCGTGCGGATCTGGAACACGCCGCCGGGCACGCCGGGGGCCAGCACGAAGGTGTAGGTCTTCTTCGCGTAGCGCTCGTAGCGGCTGCGCGCGGGATCGCTCTCGTAGGGCGTCAGCGTGACTTCCTGGGCCGGCAGCGCCTTGCCCTGCCAGGCCACGGTGGTGTCGCGGACCTGCGCCTCGTCGACCATTGCGCGGCGGATGCGGTTGCGGAAGTAGTTGCCGGTCTTGCGCGCGGTCAGGCGGGCCATCTCGCGGATGTCGCGCTCGAGGAAGTAGAGGATCACCGGGTTGGCCTCGGCGTTGTCCACGGCGGGCAGCTCGACCGCCCGCTCGCCGCTCAGGAAGCGGCCCTTGACGGAGCAGCAGGCCTTGCCGCTGCGGCTGACGTCGATGCGCACCGAGTCGCTGAAGCCCGGCTCGAGCGCCCCCGACTTGACGTAGTCGTAGCGCAGCGCCGTCGGCGGCTTGAGGTTGGCGAGGTGGCGATCGACGAACACGAGGTTCTCGGCGCGCGAGAACGGGGCCGGTTCGGCGGCCAGGCCGGAGCCCAGGGCCCCACTCAGCGCCAGCGCGAGCAGCAGACCCGGCAGGCGGGGACGGCGAGACATCATCATCACTCCAGTTCGGCGGCCACGTGCGCGGCCGTTCGGGGGTCATCCAGGGCCAGCGCGTGGACCATGCGCCGGGCTTCGTCCCACCGCCCCTGCTTGCGGTAGAGCTGTGCCAGCCGAACCCACGCCTGACTGTAGCCGGGGTCCTGTGCGATGCAGTGCCGCAGGGACTCGATCGCGGCGTCGGCTTGTGCGAGCTCGTCGAGCGCGACGCCGCGCAGGTAGTGCGCCTCGGGGTCGTCCGGGGCGTCGCCGAGGCGCCGCTCGGCGAGTTGCGCGAGCGCGGGCCACTGGCCATCGAGCTTCATGGCCGCGGCACGCAGGAACAGCGGCTGCTCGGCGAGCGGGGCCTCCCAGAACGTGAGCCCGTCCAGCGGCTCGACCGGCACGAAGGCGTGCTCGTCGTTGAGCCGGTCGAGCAGCCAGTCGGCCGGCGCGGAGAAGTAGTGCGACGCGCCGCCGCGCAGCCGGAAGGTCAGGATGCCGACGAGTGCGCCGCGGGGGTCGAACAGCGCGCCGCCGCTCGCCCCGGAGCTGAACCAGTTGCTGCTCTGGATCACGTCGCTGCCCGACCAGCGGTGCCGCGCCACGACCTCGCCGTCGCTGAGCTGGATGCCGATGCCGCCGGTGTAGCCCACCGCGGTCACCGGCTCGCCGACCTTGAGCACCGCGGCGCGTCCGATCGGCACGGCGTCGCCCTCGAGCGTCGGCACGCGCAGCAGGCACAGGTCGCGCGCGACGTCGGCGAGCTGCGCGTCGGCGTAGTGGCGGCGGCCATGCTTGAGCACCGCGATGCGCTGCGCGTGGCGCGTCACATGGCAGTTGGTCACCACCTTGTGCGGCGCGACGATCACGGCCGAGCCGAGCTGGAAGCCGTTCGCGCCGCACAAGGTGGTGACCAA
>DATMJX010000078.1:0-5762 GCA_035553715.1 Methylibium sp. | reverse complement strand
GGCCTCGCCCTTGCCCATCAGCTTGTTGAACGAGCCCTCGGTCTGCGCGAAGTCGAGCGCGCCCCAGGCCACCGGCAGCAGGCGGCGCGTGTCGGGGTTCAGCGTCGTGTCCCACAGCTGCTCGGCGCTCATCTCGCCCAGGCCCTTGAAGCGGCTGATGGTCCATGAACCCTCGCGCGCGCCCTCCTTGCGCAGCTTGTCGAGGATCGCGCTCAGCTCGCCCTCGTCGAGCGCATAGAGCTTGGCCGCCGGCTTCTTGCCGCGCGCCGGCGCGTCGACGCGGAACAGCGGCGGGCGCGCCACGCAGATGTGGCCACGCTCGATCAGCTTCGGGAAGTGTCGGAAGAACAGCGTCAGCAGCAGCACCTGGATGTGCGAGCCGTCGACGTCGGCATCACTGAGGATGCAGACCTTGCCGTAGCGCAGGCCGCTCAGGTCGGGCTCGTCGTTCGGACCGTGCGGGTCGACGCCGATCGCCACCGAGATGTCGTGGATCTCGTTGTTGGCGAACAGCCGGTCGCGCTCGACCTCCCAGGCGTTGAGCACCTTGCCGCGCAGCGGCAGGATGGCCTGGGTCTCCTTGTCGCGGCCCATCTTGGCGCTGCCGCCGGCCGAGTCGCCCTCGACCAGGAAGAGTTCGTTCAGGCTCAGGTCGCGGCTCTCGCAGTCGGTCAGCTTGCCGGGCAGCACCGCGACGCCCGAGCCCTTGCGCTTCTCGACCTTCTGGCCAGCGCGCTGGCGGGCCTGCGCCTGCCGGATCACCAGCTCGGCGAGCCTGCGGCCATGCTCGACATGCTGGCTGAGCCAGAGCTCGAAGGCCGGCTTGACGTAGGTGGAGACCAGCCGCAGCGCATCGCGCGAATTGAGCCGCTCCTTGGTCTGGCCCTGGAACTGCGGGTCCAGCACCTTGGCTGAGAGAACGAAGCTGGCACGCGAGAACACGTCGTCGGGCATCAGCTTCACGCCCTTCGGGCACAGCGCGTGCAGTTCGATGAAGCCCTTGACGGCCTGGAACAGCCCGTCCTTCAGGCCGGACTCGTGGGTGCCGCCGGCCACCGTCGGAATCAGGTTCACGTAGCTCTCGCGCACCGCCTGGCCGTCCTCCGTGAAGGCGACGCACCAGGCGGCGCCCTCGCCCTCGGCGAAGTTCTCGGTCTCGCCCTCGCCGGCGTGATGCGCACCCTCGAACAGCGGGATCAGCGGGTCGGTCGCCAGCGTCTGCATCAGGTAGTCGCGCAGCCCGCCCTGGTAGCGCCAGGTCTGGACCTCGCCGCTCTTCTCGTGCGTCAGCGTCACCGTGACGCCGGGCATCAGCACCGCCTTGCTGCGCAGCAGGTGCACCAGCTCGGCCTTGGGCAGCTCGGCGCTCTCGAAGTACTTCGCGTCGGGCCAGACGCGCACGCTGGTGCCCTGGGCGCGGTCCTCGGCCCGGGCCTTGCGCGTCGCGACCGGCTCGACGACGTCGCCCCCCGAGAACGCGATGGTCGCGACCCGCCCGTCGCGCCAGACCGTGACCGCGAGCCGCGTCGACAGGGCATTGGTCACGCTGACGCCCACGCCGTGCAGGCCGCCCGAGAAGCTGTAGGCGCCACCGGCGCCCTTGTCGAACTTGCCGCCGGCGTGCAGGCGCGTGAAGACGATCTCGACCACCGGCACCTGTTCCTCCGGGTGCAGGCCGTAGGGAATGCCACGGCCGTCGTCCTCGACGCCGATCGAGCCGTCGGCGTGCAGCGTCACCGCGATGCGCGCGCCATGGCCGGCGAGCGCCTCGTCGGCGGCGTTGTCGATCACCTCCTGCACGATGTGCAGCGGGTTGTCGGTGCGGGTGTACATGCCCGGGCGCTGCTTGACGGGCTCCAGGCCCTTGAGCACGCGGATCGAGGCCTCGCCGTAGCGGCCGGGCGCGGATGCTTTGCTTGCCATGGGCCGCGATTCTCTATGAACGGCCCTGCCGCGATCCGGGTCGCGCCGCCGCGGGGGCAGCGCGCCTGCGCCCGACTGACTACAGTGCGGGCCGATGCATCCGCCCGCCGCCGCACGCCCGCCGCTGTCGCTGACCCAGGTGCTGCTGTGCGGCGCCGCGATCGTGACCCTCAGCATGGGCATCCGCCACGGCTTCGGCCTGTGGCTGCAGCCGGTGACGATGGACCGGGGCTGGAGCCGCGAGACCTTCGCCTTCGCGCTCGCGGTGCAGAACCTCGCCTGGGGCCTCGCCGGCCCCTTCGCCGGCATGCTGGCAGACCGCTGGGGCGCCTTGCGCGTGCTGGTCGCCGGCGGACTGCTGTATGCCGGCGGTCTGGTGTGGATGGCACTCGCGACCTCGGGACTGGCCTTCACCGGCAGCGCCGGCCTGATGATCGGCATCGCGCAGTCCGGCTGCACCTATGCGATCGTCTACGGCGTGATCAGCCGCAACGTCGCCCCCGAGCGCCGCTCCTGGGCGATGGGCATCACCGCCGCAGCCGGCTCCTTCGGCCAGTTCCTGATGGTGCCGGTGTCCAGCGGCCTGATCGGCGGGCTGGGCTGGCAGGAGGCCCTGCTGGTCCTGGGCTGCGCAGCGCTGGCGATCGCACCGCTGGCGCTGGGGCTGCGCGAGCCGCCCCGGGCCCTGCACCGGCCCGGCGAGGCCCGCCAGAGCATCGGCGAAGCCGTGCGCGAGGCCTTCGGCTACCGCAGCTTCCAGTGGCTGATGGCCGGCTACTTCGTCTGCGGCTTCCAGGTCGTGTTCATCGGCGTGCACCTGCCGAGCCACCTCCGGGACCAGGGCCTCGCGCCCCAGGTCGCCACCACGGCGCTGGCGCTGATCGGCCTGTTCAACGTGCTGGGCACCTATGCCGCCGGCACGCTGGGCCAGCGGCTGGCCAAGCGGCACATCCTCGCGGCCATCTATGGCCTGCGCTCGCTCGCGATCCTCGCCTTCCTGGCGCTGCCGCCGACACCGACGAGCGTCTATGTGTTCTCGGCGGTGATGGGGCTGCTGTGGCTGTCGACGGTGCCGCCGACCAACGCCATCGTGGCGCAGATCTTCGGCGTCCGGCATTTCTCGATGCTGGGCGGCTTCGTGTTCCTCTCGCACCAGATCGGCAGCTTCCTCGGCGTCTGGCTGGGCGGCCGGCTCTACGACGCGAGCGGCAGCTACGACCTGGTGTGGTGGATCGCGGTGGCGCTGGGCGTGGGCGCGATGCTGATCAATCTGCCTGTGCGCGAGACGGCCATTCCCCGCCCGACGTCGGCTGCGGCATGATCGCGACGTGATGGCGCCCTCCTCCGTCCCGAAACGCCTGCTGGCCTGGAGCGCCGCGGCCGCGGCGCTGGCCGCGGTGTTCGTGAGCTGGCTGCAGCCGGGCGTCGTGTTCGACCTGGCCACGCGGTTGTGGAGCTGCTTCGGATGAGCACGCCGGCGCCTGCGGCGCTCGCGCCGTCCCCCTGGGTGATGCGCTGGTCGCGGCTGTGGCCGGCCGGCCTGCGCGTGCTCGACGTCGCCTGCGGCTCGGGACGCCACGTGCGTGCGCTCGCGGCCCAGGGTCACCGCCTCACCGGCATCGACCGCGACGCCGACGCACTGGCACCGCTGGGCGCGATCGCCGAGACGCTGGTGGCCGACATCGAGAACGGCCCCTGGCCGGTGGCCGGCCGCCTCTTCGACGCGGTCGTCGTCACCAACTACCTGTGGCGCCCGCTGATGCCGACGCTGCTGTCCAGCGTGGGCGCGGAAGGCTGGCTGGTCTACGAGACCTTCGCGCTGGGCAACGAGACCATCGGCAAGCCATCGAACCCGGCCTTCCTGCTGCGCCCCGGCGAGCTGCTCGACACGCTGCGCGGCCACGCCGGCGGCTGGCGCGTGATCGCCTACGAAGACGGCTTCCTCGACGCGCCGGAGCGCTTCGTGCAGCGCATCGTGGCGCGCCGCGTGCCGGTCGACCGCGGCGCCCCGCCGCGCTACCCGCTCTAGCCCCAGCGGCCCGTCAGGGCCGCCCGGCTAAAATCGCCGGATTCCGAGGAACCCCATGAAACCGATCGTTGGCAGCATCGTCGCGCTCGTGACGCCGATGAACGAGGACGGCAGCGTCGATTACCCGACGCTGCGCGCGCTGATCGACTGGCACATCGCCGAGGGCAGCGACTGCATCGGCGTGGTCGGCACGACCGGCGAGTCGCCGACCGTCAGCACCGAGGAGCACTGCGAGATCATCCGCGTCGCGGTCGAGCATGCCGCCGGGCGGGTGCCGATCATGGCCGGCTGCGGCTCCAACTCGACCCACGAGGCGATCGAGCTGAGCCGCTACGCCAGGCAGGTCGGCGCCGACTGCACGCTGCAGGTCGTGCCCTACTACAACAAGCCGACCCAGGAAGGCCAGTACCTGCACTTCAAGGCGCTGGCCGAGGCGGTCGACATCCCGCTGGTGCTCTACAACGTGCCCGGTCGCAGCGGTGCCGACCTGCTGCCCGAGACGGCACTGCGGCTCGCCCAGGTGCCCGGCATCATCGGCATCAAGGAAGCCACCGGCAACATCGAGCGCGCCTGCTGGCTCATCAAGCAGGCGCCCAAGGGCTTCTCGATCTATTCCGGCGACGACCCGACCGCGGTGGCCCTGATGCTGCTCGGCGGCCACGGCAACGTCAGCGTTACCGCCAACGTCGCGCCGCGCGCGATGCACGAGCTGTGCAAGGCGGCGGTGGCCGGTGACGCAAAGCGCGCCGCCGAGATCCACCTGAAGCTGCTGCCGCTGCACAAGCAGCTGTTCTGCGAGCCCAACCCGATCCCGGTGAAGTGGGCGCTGCAGCGCCTGGGTCGCTGCGGCGGCACGCTGCGCTCACCGCTGACTCCGCTCTCGCCCGCCCAGCAGCCGGTGGTCGAGCAGGCCTTGCGCGACGCCGGGCTGCTCTAAGCCGCGCCCGCCGATTGAACCCGTGGCCCGATCGGCCCTCAGAAGCATCAGCCCGGGCAGCTTCCGCTGACCCGCCGGCGTTCCCCCGGAGACTGCTCTCGTGAATTTCCCCGCTCGCCTTCCCTCGCCGCGCCTTGCCGCGCTGCTGATTGTCCTCGGCCTGGCCGGATGCTCGTCGATCAACGAGAAGCTCCAGGGCGACAAGCTCGACTACAAGACCAGCGGCGCGAAGAGCGTGACGCTGGAGGTCCCCCCGGACCTGACCCAGCTGACCCGTGACAGCCGCTACCAGCCGGTCGGTGGCGCAATCAGTGCCTCGGCGCTGCAGGCCGCCCCGCCGATCGGCGCGGTGGCCGCCTCGGCCCCGACGACGGTGGCCCCGTCCAAGGTCGGTGACGTGACGCTCGAGCGCGCCGGCAGCCAGCGCTGGCTGTCGACCGCGCAGAAGCCCGAGGATCTGTGGCCCCAGCTGCAGGCCTTCTGGCAGGAACGCGGCTTCAACCTCGAGCTTGACCAGCGCGAGACCGGCCTGATGGAGACCAACTGGGCCGAGAACCGTGCCAAGCTTCCCCAGGACTTCATCCGCGGCACCATCGGCAAGGTGTTCGACAGCGTCTGGGACAGCGGCCAGCGCGACCTCTACCGCACCCGGCTCGAGCGCGCGGCCGATGGCCGCACCGAGATCTACATCAGCCATCGCGGCATGGTCGAGGTCTACACCAACGAGCGCAAGGACTCGACGATCTGGCAGCCGCGCGCGCCCGATCCGGAGCTCGAGGCCGTGATGCTGTCGCGGCTGATGATCAAGCTCGGCGGCAAGCAGGAGGTCGCCGCGGCGGTCGAGAAGGCCGCGGTGACGACCAGCCCGGCGCC
>DATMJX010000077.1:0-11365 GCA_035553715.1 Methylibium sp. | reverse complement strand
ACCTGGCGCAGCGCGCGGGGCTCGAGTACCTGCGGATCGACCCGCTCAAGGTCGACGTCGGCCGGGTGGCGGACACCATGGGCGCGGGCTATGCCGAGCGCCACCGCGTGCTGCCGGTGCAGGTCACCGCCAACGAGGTGGTGGTGGCAACCGCCGAGCCGTTCACGCTGGACTGGGTGGCCGAGGTGGAGCGCCAGGCCAAGCGCAGCGTGCGCCGTGTGGTGGCCAACCCGCTCGACATCCAGCGCTACACGACCGAGTTCTACACGCTGTCGCGCTCGGTGCGCGCGGCGCAGAAGAGCGGCGACGGCGCCGCGCCGGCCAGCTTCGAGCAGCTCGTCGAGCTCGGCAAGAGCAACAAGCAGCTCGACGCCAACGATCAGGGCGTCGTGCAGGTGGTCGACTGGCTGTGGCAGTACGCCTTCGACCAGCGCGCCAGCGACATCCACCTCGAGCCGCGGCGCGAGATGGGCGCGATCCGCTTCCGCATCGACGGCGTGCTGCACACCGTCTACCAGGTGCCGCTGTCGGTGCTGCAGGCGATGACCAGCCGCATCAAGCTGCTCGGCCGCATGGACGTGGTCGAGAAGCGCCGCCCGCAGGACGGCCGCATCAAGACGCGCCGCAGCGCCACGGCCGGCCTGTCCGCCCCCGACATCGAGCTGCGCCTGTCGACGCTGCCGACCGCCTTCGGCGAGAAGATGGTGATGCGCATCTTCGATCCCGACACCGCGGTCAAGCCGCTGGCTGCGCTCGGCTTCTCGGCGCAGGAGGCCGAGGCCTGGGAGCAGCTGGTGCAGCGCCCGCACGGCATCATCCTCGTCACCGGGCCGACCGGCTCGGGCAAGACCACGACGCTGTACTCGACCCTCAAGCGCCTGGCCACCGACGAGGTCAACGTCTGCACGGTGGAAGACCCGATCGAGATGATCGAGCCGGCCTTCAACCAGACCCAGGTGCAGCCGGTCATCGAGCTCGGCTTCGCCGAGGGCCTGCGCGCGCTGATGCGCCAGGACCCGGACATCATCATGGTCGGCGAGATCCGCGACCTCGAGACCGCCGAGATGGCGATCCAGGCCGCGCTGACCGGCCACCTGGTGTTCAGCACGCTGCACACCAATGACGCGGCCGCGGCGATCACGCGCCTGGCCGACCTCGGCGTGCCGCCCTACCTGATCGGCGCGACCGTGATCGGCGTGCTCGCGCAGCGTCTGGTGCGCACGCTGTGCCCGGCCTGCAAGCAGCCCGACGAGGGGCCGCGCGCCGCGCTCGACGAGGCCATCGCGCCGTGGAAGCTGACGGGAGACTGGCGCCCGCACCGCGCGGTCGGCTGCCTCGAATGCCGCCACACCGGCTACCGCGGCCGCGGCGGCCTCTACGAGCTGCTGCTGCTCGACGACGCGCTGCAGCCCCACATCCATCCCCAGCTCGATGCGGCTGGCCTGCGCCAGGCCGCGGCGCGGCGCGGCCTGCAGCCGCTGCGCCTGGCGGGCGCGGCCAAGGTCGCGCAGGGCGAGACCACGCTCGACGAGGTGTTGCGCGCCACGCCGCGCTGGGAGGCCTAGGCCGGCGCTACGTGTTTACCGCACGCAAGCCGGCGGGTGCGGCTTCCTAGAATGCCGCTACAGCCAAGCGCCTCGCGGCGCGTACAACAAGGAGACCGCGCGTGAAGATCAAGAGTCAACGCGACTTCGCCTCGGGCCTGATGTTCATCGCGATCGGCGCCTCGTTTGCCGTCGGTGCGCTCGGCTACAACTTCGGCGACTCGGCCAAGCCCGGTCCGGCCTTCTTCCCCTTCGGCCTCGGCGTGATGCTCGCGGTGCTCGGCGCGGCGGTGCTGTTCAAGGCGCTGACGATCGAGAGCGACGACGGCGACCCGATCGGCGGCATCGCCTGGCGGCCGCTGCTGATCATCGTCGGCTCGGTGGTCGGCTTCGGCCTGCTGCTGCCGCGCCTGGGCATGGTGGTCACGCTGCCGCTGCTGATCGTCGTCTCGGCGATGGCCGGCGACGAGTTCCACTGGCCCTCGGCGGTGCTCAGCGGCGCGCTGATCACCGCGCTGTCGTGGGCGGTGTTCATCAAGGGCCTCGGGTTGACGATCCCGCTGTGGCCGGTGTTCCTGGGCTGAGGAGGCGAGCATGGACCTGATCGCCAACCTCACGCTCGGCTTCCAGACCGCGCTGTCCTTCCAGAATCTGATCTACGCCTTCTTCGGCGTGCTGCTGGGCACGCTGATCGGCGTGCTGCCGGGCCTCGGCCCGGTGGCGACGATGGCGATGCTGCTGCCCTCGATCTACGCGCTCGACGCGACGCCGGCGCTGATCATGCTCGCCGGCATCTACTACGGCGCGCAGTACGGCGGCTCGACCACCGCGATCCTGATCAACGTGCCGGGCGAGAGCAGCTCGGTGGTCACCGCGATCGACGGCTACGCGATGGCACGGCGCGGTCGCGCCGGCGCGGCGCTGGCGGCGGCCGGCCTGGGCTCCTTCTTCGCCGGCTGCGTCGGCACGCTGATCATCGCGGCCTTCGCGCCGCCGCTGACCGAGCTGGCCTTCAAGTTCGGCCCGGCCGAGTACTTCTCGCTGATGGTGCTGGGCCTGATCGGCGCGGTGGTGTTGGCCTCGGGCTCGCTGGTCAAGGCGATCGCGATGATCGTGCTGGGCCTGCTGATCGGCCAGGTCAACACCGACGTGATCTCCGGCGTGCCGCGCTTTTCCTTCGAGATCCCCGAGCTGACCGACGGCATCAGCTTCGTCGCCATCGCGATGGGCGTGTTCGGTTTCGGCGAGATCATCGCCAACCTCGGCAAGCCGGCCGAGCACCGCGAGGTCTTCACGAAGGAGGTCCACGACCTCTGGCCGACCCGCGAGGACTTCCAGAAGGCCTGGCCGGCGGTCGTGCGCGGCACCTCGCTGGGCTCCATCCTCGGCGTGCTGCCGGGCGGCGGCGCGCTGCTGTCGAGCTTCGCGGCCTACACGCTCGAGAAGAAGATCGCCAAGGACTCGAGCCAGTTCGGCAAGGGCGACATCCGCGGCGTGGCCGGACCGGAATCGGCCAACAACGCCGGTGCGCAGACCAGCTTCATCCCGATGCTGACGCTGGGCATCCCGCCCAACGCGGTGATGGCGCTGATGGTCGGCGCGATGACCATCAAGGGCATCCAGCCGGGCCCGCAGGTGATGACCAGCAACCCCGAGCTGTTCTGGGGCCTGATCGCCAGCATGTGGATCGGCAACCTGATGCTGGTGGTGCTGAACCTGCCGCTGATCGGCATCTGGATCAAGCTGCTGACGGTGCCCTACCGGCTGCTGTTCCCGGCCATCCTGAGCTTCTGCTGCATCGGCCTGTACACGCTGAACAACAACAACTTCGACGTCTTCATGGCCGCCGGCTTCGGCGTGCTCGGCTACGCCTTCTACAAGTTCGGCTGCGAGGCGGCGCCGCTGCTGCTGGGCTTCATCCTCGGCCCGATGATGGAAGAGAACCTGCGCCGCGCGCTGCTGCTCAGCCGCGGCGACTGGAGCACCTTCCTGACGCGGCCGCTGTCGGCCGCGCTGCTGATCGCCGCCGCGGCCATGGTCGTCGTCGTGCTGCTGCCGGCGATCAAGAACAAGCGCGAGGAGGCGTTCCAGGACGCCGACTGAGCTCGCGACCTCGGATGTGTCGCGCACGGGGTCCGCAAGGACCCCGCCGCATTTGGAGCCCCGCATGAATCCCTTCGACCACACCCGCGGCTACCCCAGCGTGCGGGTGCCGGTGTTCGCGCGCAATGTCGTCGCGACCTCGCACCCGCTGGCCGCGCAGGTCGGGCTGCGCATGCTCGCGGCGGGCGGCAACGCGGTCGATGCGGCCGTCGCCGCGGCGGCGGCGATGACGATCGTCGAGCCCTGCAGCAACGGCCTCGGCTCGGACGCCTTCGCGATCGTCTGGGACGGCCAGCGCCTGCAGGGCCTGAATGCCTCGGGCCGCGCGCCGGCGGCCTGGAACGCCGCGGACCTGCGCGCGCGCCACGGCGAGACGATGCCGCAGCGCGGCTGGGACACGGTCACGGTGCCCGGTGCGGTCAGCGCCTGGGCCGCGCTGTCGCGGCGCTACGGACGGCTGCCCTTCGCCGACCTGCTGGCGCCGGCCGCCGAGATCGCCGAGCGCGGCTATGCGGTGCCGGTGATCGTGGCCGAGAAATGGGCGGCCGCGGCGGCCATCGAGTCGCTGGTCGCGCAGCCGGGCTTCGCCGCGACCTTCCTGCCGCAGGGCCGCGCGCCCCGGCCCGGCGAGCTGTTTCGCCTGCCGGGCGCGGCACGGGCCCTGCAGGCCATCGGCGCCACGCATGGCGAGGCTTTTTACCGCGGCGAGATCGCCGAGGCGATCGTGCGCCAGGCGCGGGCCCAGGGCGGGGCGCACGCGCTGGAGGACTTCGCGGCCCATGCGCCCGAGTGGGTGGACACGGTCTCGCAGGCCTACCGCGGCCACCTGCTGCACGAGCTGCCGCCGAACGGGCAGGGCATCGCGGCGCAGATGGCCCTGGGCCTGTGCGCGCATTTCGACCTCGCGGCGCTGCCGGTCGACGGCGTGGCCTGCCAGCACCTGCAGATCGAGGCGATGAAGCTCGCCTTCGCCGACGTCTGGCGCCATGTCGCCGAGCGCTCGGCGATGCGCGTGACGACCGACGAGCTGCTCGATCCCGCCTACCTCGCCGTGCGCGCCCGGCTGATCGACCCGCGGCGCGCGCAGGACTACGGGCCCGGCCTGATGCCGCGCGGCGGCACGATCTACCTGAGCGCAGCCGACGCCTCGGGGATGATGGTCAGCCTGATCCAGAGCAACTACATCGGCTTCGGCTCCGGCGTCGTCGTGCCGGAGTGGGGCGTGAGCCTGCAGAACCGCGGCGCGTGCTTCAGCCTGGACGGGGCGAGCCCGAACGTCGTCGCCGGCGGCAAGCGCCCCTTCCACACCATCATCCCGGCCTTCCTGAGCGACGCCGACGGCAGCCCGCGCATGAGCTTCGGCGTGATGGGCGGGCACATGCAGCCGCAGGGCCACCTGCAGACCCTGGTGCGCATGCTCGACCACGGCCAGGGCCCGCAGGCGGCCTGCGATGCGCCGCGCTGGCGCGTCAACCCCGACGGTACGCTCAACGTCGAGCGCCAGATGGAGCGCGCGGTGGTCGACGGGCTCGCGGCGCTCGGCCACCGCATCGACCCGCTGGCCGACAGCTACATGGACTTCGGTGCCGGCCAGTTCATCTGGCGCCTGGGCGATCCGGCCGTCGAGGGCTATGTCGCGGCCAGCGATGCGCGCCGCGACGGTCTGGCGGCGGGCTACTGAGAAGGCGCGCGCCCGCACCGTGAACCCGACCGACCCGCGGCGCCCGCCCTGGAGCGGCCTCGCGCTGGCGACGGCCGGCGCGATCGCTTTCTCGGGCAAGGCCATCGTCGCCAAGCTGCTCTATCTGCGGGGCCTGGACGCGGTGACGGTGCTGATGCTGCGCATGCTGTTCGCGCTGCCCTTCTTCGTCGTGCTGGCCTGGTGGGGCAGCCGCGGCAAGCCGGCGCTGAGCGCGGCCGACCGGCGCCTGGTCGCGCTGCTGGGCGTCAGCGGCTACTACCTGGCGAGCTTCCTCGACTTCCTCGGCCTGCAGTACATCAGCGCCAGCCTCGAGCGCCTGATCCTCTACCTGAACCCGACGCTGGTGCTCGCGCTCGGCGCGCTGCTGTTCGGCCGGCGCATCACGCGCCACCAGGTCGGGGCGATCGCGCTCAGCTATGTCGGCGTCGCGCTGGTGTTCGGCCACGAGGTCGGCGCGCAGGGGCCGCACGCGGCGCTCGGGGCGCTGCTGGTGTTCGGCAGCGCGGTCAGCTACGCGGTCTACCTCGCCTACAGCGGCGAGGCGGTCCGGCGCCTGGGCGCGCTGCGTCTGGTCGGCCTGGCGAGCACGGTGGCCTGCGTGCTGTGCATCGGCCAGTTCTTCGTGCTGCGTCCGCCCGAGCTCGTGCTCGCGCTGCCGGCGTCGGCGCTGGGGCTGTCGCTGCTCAACGCGACCGCCTGCACCGTCGCGCCGGTGCTGATGGTGATGCTCGCGATCGAGCGCATCGGCCCGGTGCTGACCGCGCAGACCGGCATGATCGGGCCGATGAGCACCATCGTGATGGGCGTGGTGCTGCTCGGCGAGCCCTTCACGCCCTGGGTCGCCGCCGGGACGCTGCTGGTGCTCGCGGGCGTGTGGCTGCTCGCCAGGGCGCGCTGAGAGGAGACGACATGGATCTGGGCATCGCGGGCAAGTGGGCGCTGGTGTGTGCGGCCAGCAAGGGGCTCGGGCGGGGCTGCGCCGAGGCGCTGGCCGCCGAGGGCGTGAACCTGGTCATCACCGCGCGCGGGGTCGATGCGCTCGAGGCCACCGCGGCGGCGATCCGTGCGCGCCATCCGGCGATCGAGCTGCGCACCGCCGCCGGCGACATCACGACGCCGGACGGCCGCGCGGCGGCGCTGGCGGCCGCGCCGCACATCGACATCCTGGTCACCAATGCCGGTGGACCGCCGCCCGGCGACTTCCGCGACTGGGACCGCGCGGCCTGGATCCGCGCGCTCGACGCCAACATGCTCGCGCCGATCGAGCTGATCAAGGCGCTCGTCGATCCGATGCGGGTGCGCGGCTTCGGCCGCATCGTCAACATCACCTCGGCGGCAGTGAAGGCGCCGATCGCCACGCTGGGCCTGTCGAACGGCGCACGCGGCGGGCTCACCGGCTTCGTCGCCGGTCTGGCGCGCCAGACCGCCGCGCACAACGTGACGATCAACAACCTGCTGCCCGGCGCCTTCGACACCGACCGCCTTGCGCAGACGCTGGCCGGCGCGGCGCAGGCCAGCGGCCGCCCGCTCGCCGAGCTGAAGGCCGAGCGCGCGCTGCAGAACCCCTCGCGGCGCCTTGGCACGCCGGCCGAGTTCGGCGCCGTCTGCGCCTTCCTGTGCAGCGTGCAGGCCGGCTACCTGACCGGGCAGAACCTGCTGATCGACGGCGGCGCCTACCCGGGCACCTTCTGAGCGCCGCTCAGCCGCGCGGCGTCGAGGTCGCGATGCCCGCGACGATGAGCGCGAAGGCCACGCCGTGGTACCACTGCGGCCACTCGCCGAGCAGCGCGGCCGACAGCAGCGCCGCGAAGATCGGCGTCAGGTTGCCGAAGAAGGCCGCCACCGCCGGCCCGGCGCGCTGCACGCCCAGGCCCCAGCAGCGGTAGGCGATCAGCGCCGGGCCGACCGCGACGTACAGCAGCGCGGCGAGCACCGCCGGGCTCCAGCGGATCGGGGCCGCGCCGGCGAGCTGCTCGAGCCCGCCGGCGCCGCAGGCGAACACCAGCCCGAACAGCAGCTGCACGCCCAGCGTCTCGGCCCAGTTCCAGGGGCGCGGGCCGGCCGCATCGGGCACGCGCGGCGCCCCCTCGCCGAGCAGGTGCGCCGGCGGGCGCGCCAGCATCCAGCTGTAGAAGGCCCAGGTGACGATCGCGACCAGGATGTAGAGATCGCCGGTGACGAACTGCACGCGCGCGAGGGCTGCCGGCTCGCCGCGCGCGATCACCAGCGTGACGCCGGTGAGCGAGAGCGCCGCGCCGGCGATCTGGCGGCGCTGCGGATGCACGCCGTAGAACAGCGCGCCGATCGCGAGCATCCACACCGGCATGCTGGCGGCGATCAGCGTCACGTTGATCGGCGTCGAGCTGACCAGCGCGAGGTACTGGAAGGCGTTGTAGGCGCCCACGCCCAGCGTGCCGAGCAGCAGCAGGTAGGGCCAGCGCGCCAGCAGCTCGCGCGGCGCGCGCAGCACCCGCCAGGCGAAGGGCAGCAGGATCGCGCCGGCGATCAGCCAGCGCAGCGCGTTCAGCGTCAGCGGCGGCACATGGCCGACCAGCGCACGGCCGACGACCGCGTTGCCGGCCCACAGCAGCGGCGGCAGCGTCATCAGCAGCGCGGTGCGCGTGTCCGGCCGCGTCATGAGGTGCCCGGCGGCATCGGCGCGCCGCAGTTCCAGCAGGACTCGAACGGCCCCTCGACGCACTCGCCGCAGCGCGCGCACAGCCAGCGGCGTTGCGGCGCGTGCGCCAGCGCGTCGAGCAGCGTGCGGGCGCGGTCGAACTGCTCGTCGTGGCTCAGCCACAGCTCGGGCAGCGCCTGGTCGGGCGGGATCTCGCCGGCCAGACCGCTGGCGAACACGCGTTGCAGGCTCACCGCGATGCCGGCCTCGCGCAGCAGGTCGGCCCAGATCGTGGCGATCGCGAGGTTGGGGGCCTGGGTCAGTCGTTTCATGGCGCAGGCCGCATGCTGCCATGGCGCATCGTCCCCAGCACTGCAGCGGCCTGCGCGCGGACGTAAGCTCGGCAGTTTCCGCATCCCACCCCAGGAGCCTGTCCATGCCGCGCGCGATCCAGATCACCGAGTTCGGCGGGCCCGAACGGCTGCAGCTCGCCGAGGTGAGCGTCGGCGAGCCTGGACCGGGCGAGATCCGCATCCGCCACCAGGCCTGCGGGCTGAACTTCATCGACGTCTACCAGCGCACCGGCCTGTACCCGCTGCCGCTGCCGGCCACGCTGGGCATGGAGGCGGCCGGCATCGTCGAGGCGGTCGGCCCCGGCGTGAGCCACCTCGCGCCCGGCGACCGGGCCGCCTACGCGAGCCAGCCGCCCGGCGCCTACAGCGAGGTGCGCGTGATGCCGGCACGGTGCGTCGTGCGACTGCCCGAGTCGATCGCCTTCGACACCGCGGCGGCCATGATGCTCAAGGGCCTGACGGTGCAGTACCTGCTGAAGAAGACGCTGCCCGCCGGCGGCCTGCAGCCGGGCGACTTCATCCTCTTTCATGCCGCCGCCGGCGGCGTCGGACTGATCGCCTGCCAGTGGGCCCGGGCGCTCGGCCTGCAGCTGATCGGTACCGCCGGCAGCGACGAGAAATGCGCGCTGGCCGCCGCCCATGGCGCGGCCCACACGATCAACTACCGCCGCGAGGACTTCGTCGCGCGGGTCAAGGACATCACCGGCGGGCGCGGCGTCAAGGCGGTCTACGACTCGGTCGGGCTGGACACCTTCGAGAAGTCGCTCGACTGCCTCGCGCCCTTCGGGCTGATCGCCAACTACGGCAACGCCTCGGGCAAGGCGCCGCCGATCGAGCTGGGCACGCTGGCGGCCAAGGGGTCGCTGTACGTGACGCGCCCGACGCTGTTCACCCACCTCGCGACGCGCGAGGGCACGCAGGCGATGGCCGACGACCTGTTCGCCGTCGTCACCTCGGGGCAGGTGAAGATCCGCATCGACCAGCGCTACCCGCTGGCCGAGGCCGCGCAGGCGCACCGCGACCTCGAGGCGCGCAAGACCACCGGCTCGAGCGTGCTGCTGCCCTGAGCGCGGGGCACGATCGCCATGGGCCGGGCGGCGCGCACAGCGACCAGCGGCCGGACTGCCAACCCCCCAGAGGATTTCCCTTGAGACTTCGTTTCACCGTCGTGCTGCTCCCCGCCGCCATCCTGGCGGCCTATGCCTCCAAGTCCGAATGGGCCCAACCGCCGGCGTACGAGACGCTGGCCTTCGAGAGCAGTCCGGGGCAGACCGTCTACGGCCTGCGCTGCAAGGACGGCGGCACGGACTGCGCCTACCAGTGGGATGCGCTGTGCCGCGAGGGCAAGGCCCAGAACGCCGATCCGGCGGGCCGGGTCCAGGCCGATCCCAGCTACAGCCAGGACGCGCAGGGCCGCTCGGTGCGGATGTACGTCTGCCGGTGAGCGGCGCCCGCCCCGGGCGAGGCGCGTGCGGCTGAACCGGCCGGGCCGGTTCAGCCGGGCTGCACCGCCGTGCGGTAGGCGTGCCAGGAGGCGTGCCCGATCACGGGTGCGACCACCAGCAGCCCGGCGAAGGCCGGCAGCATCGCCAGCACCACCAGCACGGTGATCAGCGCGCCCCAGCACAGCATCACGCCGGGCTGGCAGAACACCAGGCGCAGGCTGGTGAGCGCCGCGCCGATGGCGTCGCTACCGCGGTCCAGCACCATCGGGATGCTGACCACGCTGACCGCGTAGATCAGGCCGGCGAACACGCCGCCGACGCACAGGTAGGCGGTCACGAAGCCGAGGTTGTCCGGGTCGAGCAGCGCGAGCAGCGAGCCGTGGAAGTCCGGCATGCCTTCAAAGCTGACCGCGAAGACGACCAGCGCGGCGCGTCCCCACAGCATCTCCAGCACCAGCAGCACGAAGCCGAACACCGCCAGCGTGCCGGTGTGGTTCTCCCAGGCGAGCAGCGAGTCGCCGAGGTCCGGCGCCTCGCCGCGCTCGAGCCGGCGGCTGGCCTCGTACAGACCCAGGCACAGGAAGGGGCCGACCAGCAGGAAGCCGGCGGACAGCGCCAGCACATAGGCCGGCGCGTGGCGGAACACCAGCGCCAGCGCCCAGCCCATGGCCATGAAGCAGGCGCCGAAGAACAGGCCGAGACCGGGGCAGCGCTTGAAGTCGCACCAGCCCGCCCACAGCCAGCGCAGCGGGTCGAGCCAGCCCAGGGACGCGAGTTGCGGGGGCGGCGGCGGAGGAACGACGGCGTGGCTCGGTTCTTCGGTATCCATGCCGACACGCTAGCCGCCCGCCGCCCGCGCGTCCATCCGGGCACACCGCGCTGTCCAGCGGGTGGCACGGTGTGCCAGACGGCGCCTCAGTTGCGCGTGACGTTGATGCTCTGCGTCGCGACGTTGCCGTAGGCGTCGGTGGCGCGCACGGCGATGGTGTGGGTCCCCTTGGCGACCTTGCGCAGGTTCCACTTGGCGCTGTAGGGCGCGCTGGTGTCGCGCACCAGCAGCGCGCCGTCGACGAGGAACTCGACCGCGGTGATGCCGGAAGCATCGCTCGCGCTGGCGGCGAGCGTCGCCGAGCTGCCCGACAGCGTGGCGCCGGCAGCCGGGCTGGTGATCGCGAGGCTGGGCGCGACGCTGTCGCGGTAGACGACGTAGCTGGCGTGCTGGCTGGCGCCGTTGGCGACCGCCGCCTCGGTCGCGCTGGCGGTCAGCGTGTAGGTGGCCTCGGCCGCGCTGCTCGGCGAGCTGACCTGCCAGCTCGCGCTGCCGCTCGCGCCGGCGCCCAGCGTCAGCGAGGTCGCCGACAGCGTGCCGGTGAAGCCGGCCGGCAGCGCCTGCGCGAGGTTGAAGCCCGACGAGCCGCAGGCGGTGGTGTTGTTGTTGCGCACGCTGACCGTGTAGGCGAGCCGCGCGCCCGGCGCGCCGGTCTGCGACAGCGGCGTCACGCCCACCGTCGGCGCATTGCGCTGGCAGGTCGCACCACTGAAGCTGACGTCGACCGTCGCGACATTGCCCGCCAGCGCCTGGTGGGTGATCTGGATGCCGT
>DATMJX010000076.1:0-4013 GCA_035553715.1 Methylibium sp. | reverse complement strand
GTGCCCGCCCGCGCGCCGGCCCATGAGGCCGGCAACATATCGCGCCGCACCGGGGGGCGGTGGGGCATCGCGTCACCCCCACGGAGTCCCCATGGCCCGCTTCGGCACCGGTTTCGAGATCGAGCTCAGCTACCGCTTCGCGCGCGACGGCGGCTCGATCAAGGCCGCGGCCCAGCGGCTGGGCGTCTCCTGCCGCCATGCCTGGGCACGCTGCGCGCAGCCGAGGCCGAGCTCGGCTGCGGCCTGCTGCGGGGTGCAGGGCTCGGTGCTGACGCCACGCGCTCGAATCGCGGCCGCCACGGCGCCACACCAGCGCCACGCGGCATGTCCCCGGTGCTCCGATCCGCGCCTTGGACACAGGTGGGAGCACCGCGACGCGCGCCGTTTCACGACGCCCGGCGCAACGGCCTGTGCCACCGGGCCCGCGCGCTGCTCCCGGGATGTGCCCTTGCACGCTCGTTCATAGGGACTTGCTCCGTCGTGCGGGCCGCGCAGGCGCTGCCGACACTGCCGCCCACGGCACGCCCTCGGCGTGCGCTCGTCACTGCCCCGTCTGCTGGAAGGACCCGCCATGAGCAACAAGCTGCGCATCAACGACATCGAGGTCGACAACCCCTTCAAGGCCCGCTACGCCAACTTCATCGGCGGCGAGTGGGTGCCGCCGATCGACGGCCAGTACTTCGTCAACAGCACGCCGGTGACCGGCCGGCCGATCTGCGAGATCCCGCGCTCCAACGAGAAGGACGTCAACGCCGCGCTCGACGCCGCGCATGCCGCCAAGACCGCCTGGGGCAAGAGCTCGCCGGCGCAGCGCGCCAACCTCCTGAACAAGATCGCCGACCGCATCGAGGCGAACCTGGGCACGATCGCGCTGGCCGAGACGCTCGACAACGGCAAGCCGATCCGCGAGACGACGCACGCCGACATCCCGCTGGCGATCGACCACTTCCGCTACTTCGCCGGCTGCATCCGCGCCGAGGAGGGCTCGATCGCCGAGATCGACCACGAGACCTACGCCTACCACTTCAAGGAGCCGCTGGGCGTGGTCGGCCAGATCATTCCCTGGAACTTCCCGATCCTGATGGCGGTGTGGAAGCTCGCGCCCGCGCTGGCCGCCGGCAACTGCATCGTGTTGAAGCCGGCCGAGCAGACCCCGGCGTCGATCCTCGTGATGATCGAGCTGATCGCCGACTTGCTGCCCAAGGGCGTGCTCAACGTCGTCAACGGCTTCGGCCTCGAGTGCGGCAAGCCGCTGGCCTCGAGCCCGCGCATCGCCAAGATCGCCTTCACCGGCGAGACGACGACCGGCCGGCTGATCATGCAGTACGCCAGCCAGAACCTGATCCCGGTGACGCTGGAGCTCGGCGGCAAGAGCCCGAACGTCTTCTTCGAGGACGTGATGGCGGCCGACGATGCCTACTTCGACAAGGCCCTCGAGGGCTTCACGATGTTCGGCCTGAACCAGGGCGAGATCTGCACCTGCCCGAGCCGCGCGCTGGTGCAGGAGTCGATCTACGAGAAGTTCATCGAGCGCGCTATCAAGCGCGTGCGCGCCATCCGGCAGGGCAACCCGCTGGCCGCCAGCACGATGATCGGCGCGCAGGCCTCGGAGGAGCAGCGCGAGAAGATCCTGTCCTACATGAAGCTCGGCCGCGAGGAGGGCGCGAAGCTGCTGACCGGCGGCGAGCCCGCGATGATGGACGGCGACCTGGCCGGCGGCTATTACATCCAGCCGACGGTCTTCCAGGGCCACAACAAGATGCGCATCTTCCAGGAGGAGATCTTCGGCCCGGTGCTGTCGGTCACGACCTTCAAGGACGAGGCCGAGGCGCTGGCGATCGCCAACGACACGCTCTACGGCCTCGGCGCCGGCGTGTGGACGCGCGACGGCAGCCGCGCCTTCCGCATGGGCCGCGGCATCCAGGCCGGCCGCGTGTGGACCAACTGCTACCACCACTACCCGGCGCACGCCGCCTTCGGGGGCTACAAGCAGTCGGGCATCGGCCGCGAGAACCACAAGATGATGCTGGAGCACTACCAGCAGACCAAGAACCTGCTGGTCTCGTACAGCCCCAACGCCCTCGGGTTCTTCTGAGCCGGCGATGGAGACACCCACCCGGGTCTCCGCGACGCCCGAGGCGCTCGAGTTGATCGAGCGCCTCAAGGCCCAGCATGGCGATCTGCTGTTCCACCAGTCCGGCGGCTGTTGCGATGGCAGCGCGCCGATGTGCTTCGCGCGCGGCGAGTTCCTGGTCGGCGGGTCCGACGTGCGGCTCGGCGAGATCGGCGGCGTGCCCTTCTACATGAGCGCCTCGCAGTTCGCATACTGGGCGCACACCCACCTGCTGGTCGACGTGGTCCGCGGCAACGGCGGCATGTTCTCGCTCGAGCGGCCGACCGGGCTGCGCTTCCTGACGCGCTCGCGCCTCTTCACCGACGCCGAGGTGGCCGCGCTGCCGCCGGTCGAGCGCGTCGGCTAGGGTCGCCCGACGCCGCGCCGGCGGCGCGCGCTCAGGGCGCGATGCTGACCGTCACCAGGTCGCTGTCGCGCGACTGCCCGACGTCGTCGACGGCACGGGCGAAGTACTGCACCGTCGACACCGCGCCGCCCGGCAGCGTGGTGTCGAGCTGGTAGGGGGCGCTGCCGTCGATCGCGAGGCGCGTGGACAGCGCGCCGTCGACGCGGAAGAACTCGACGCGGTCGATGCCGAAGTCGTCGCTGGCCGCGGCCACGAGCCGCACGACGGCGCCGGCCGGCGCGCTCGCCGGCGACACCGCGAGCGAGACGCTCGGCGGCTCGTCGTCGTCGCCCACGCCGATCGACACGTTGCCGTAGCAGCCGGCCAGTGCCAGCGCCGTCAGGGCCGTGAATCGATGTCCGCACCGCATGCGGCGATGCTACGCCGGCCGGTGCGGGAGGCGCACGCGCCGGGGCCAACCCCGTTCGCCGCCCTCGCGCGTATCAGCCCGTGCCGATGGCAGACTGGACCGACCGATGGACGCGACCCCACCGCCCGACGACGATGCCCTGATGCGCGCCTACGCGCGCGGCGACGTCGCGGCCTTCGAGGCGCTGTACGCGCGCCACCGGGGGGCGCTCTACCGCTTCGTGCGACGACTGCTCGGCGCGGCGGCCGCGACCCAGGCCGACGAGGTGTTCCAGGACACCTGGCTGCGCGTGATCCAGGCGCGCGCGCGCTGGGCGCCGCAGGGCGCGAGCTTCCGCACCTGGCTGTTCACGCTGGCCCACCACCGCGCGATCGACTGCCTGCGCAAGAGCGGTCGCGAGCTCTCGATCGAGCGCGAGGACGCCGACGGCGAGCCCTGGCAGCCCGAGGGCACCCCCTGGGCGCAATGGCCGGCGGCTGAGGGCGACAGTGCCGCGGACCGGCGCTTCTGGCGCGTCGCCGGCCAGCGCCTGCTCGACTGCCTCGAAGGCCTGCCGGCCGCACAGAGGGCCGCCTTCCTGCTGCACCACGAGGACGGGCTGGCGCTGGCCGAGCTGGCCGGTGCGCTCGGCGTCGGCTTCGAGACCGCGAAGAGCCGGCTGCGCTACGCGATGAGCAAGCTGCGCAGCTGCATGGGCGCCTACCTGCCGGCGCCGGACGTGCGGTCATGAGCACGCCCGCACGGTCGCTCCGACGCGAGCGCTCCATCCCGCGCGGCGGGGCCGCGCGCAGCGCGAGGGGGCGTCCGTGAGCGAGGCGCTGCCGCGCGATGCCCACCTGCGTGCCGCGCTGCGCCACGCGCCGGACCGCGCGCTCGATCCGCCCGCGGCGCTGAGCCGCGAGATCCTGGCCGCCGCACGCGCGGCCGTCGCGCCGCCGCCCTGGCCGCGGCGCGTGCGCGCGAAGGCCGCGGCGCTGTTCGACGCGCTGCGCCGGCCGGCCGCCGGGGCGGCCTTCGCGAGCTTGGTGCTGGCCACGGTGATCGGCCTGATGTGGCGCGACGGGCCACCGCCCGAGGCCGATGCGCCGCCACTGCGCCAGGCCGCGCCGGCGGCCGGCCGGCGC
>DATMJX010000075.1:0-5290 GCA_035553715.1 Methylibium sp. | reverse complement strand
AAGGCGCCACGGCCGGCGGCGGTGGTGCGGCCGCTGCGGCGCCGGGCACCGTCGCGCTGCCATCGGCCGCCGTGCCGACCACGCCGACGGCTGCGCCGGCCCCCGCGCCGGCGGTCTCCGTCGCGGCGCCGGTGGCCGCCTCGGCGCCGGCCGTGGTGGCTGCGGCGCCGGCGCCCGTGCCGGAGGCCGCCGCGAGCGAATCTCCGGCCGCGGCGGCCAGCGCGATCGTCGCCGCGGCTCCGGCCTCGGTGCCGGAGGCGCCCGCCGCGCCGGCGCCGGCATCGGCGGCCGAGCCTGTCGCCGAGCCCGCGGGCCCGGGCTTCATCGCCGACCTGCTGCAAAACCCGATGCTGCTGCCGGGCTTGGGCGTGCTGGCCGCGCTGCTCGCCGGCCTCGGGCTGTACCGGATGCGCCAGCGCCGCAAGGGGGACAGCGGCGAGACCTCCTTCCTCGAGAGCCGCCTGCAGCCCGATTCCTTCTTCGGCGCCAGTGGCGGTCAGCGCGTCGACACGCGCGACGCGACCGGCGTGCCCTCGTCGATGAGCTATTCGCTCAGTCAGCTCGACGCGATCGGTGACGTCGACCCGGTCGCCGAGGCGGACGTCTACCTCGCCTACGGCCGCGATCTGCAGGCCGAAGAGATCCTCAAGGAGGCGATGCGCGCGACGCCGGACCGCATGGCGATCCGCCTCAAGCTGCTCGAGGTCTATGCGAAGCGCCGCGACACGAAGGGCTTCGAGCTGCTGGCGACCCAGCTCTATGCGCTGAGCGGCGGGCAGGGCGAGGACTGGCTCAAGGCCCAGCAGCTCGGCGCCGGCATCGACAGCGACAACCCGATGTACCGCGCAGGCGGCCGTCCGCCGGGGGCCCCCGACGATGGGGGCGCGGTGCTCGAGCCACTCGGCGCGAGCACGATGCCGCAGTCGGTGCTGCCGACGCCCTCGCGCTTCGCCGAGCAGCGCAGCGAGTTGCCATTGGAGCCGGACGTCGATCTGGACCTCGATGTCTCGCAGCCGGGCGACTTCGACGACGCCCCCCTCATCGCGCCCGAGCGCACCCAGCCGGTCCCGGTGCAGGAGGTTGCTGTTGCCGAGGCGCCGAGCTTCGACTTCGAATTGCCGGAGATGTCGCTCGATCTGCCCGGGGCGTCCGCGGCGGCACCGCTGGCCGCCGAGCCCGGCCTGCCGGACCTCGGCAATCTCGACCTGCCTGTCGAGGCGGGGGCCGACGAGGCGGTGGCGCGCAAGCTCGAGCTGGCCGCCGAGTTCCGTCACATCGGCGATGTCGAGGGCGCGCGCGACCTGCTCCAGGAGGTGATTGCGCAGTCCAGCGGGACGCTCAAGGCCAAGGCCGAGGGCATGCTCAAGGAGATGGGCTGACGCCCGCCTGCGGGCCGGCGCGATGAGGCGTGTCGCGCTCGGGCTCAGCTACCGGGGCGGCGCCTACCAGGGCTGGCAGAGCCAGCCCGGCGGCTGCACGGTGCAGGATCACGTGGAGAAGGCCTTGTCGGCCTTCGCCGATCGGGAGATCCGCACCGTTTGCGCCGGTCGCACCGATGCCGGCGTGCATGCGCTGAACCAGGTCGTGCACCTCGATACCGAGGTCGAGCGCGATCCGTTCTCCTGGGTGCGCGGCAGCAACCGCTACCTGCCGGCCGACATCGCGGTGCAGTGGTGCGTGCCGGTCGGTGCGCAGTTCCATGCCCGCAACGCAGCCCGCGGGCGGCGTTATGCCTACCTGCTGCTCGAGTCGCCGGTGCGCCCCGCCGTCGAGCAGGGCGCCGTCGGCTGGGTCTTTCGTCCGCTCGACGGCGAGGCGATGCGCGCCGCGGCGGCGGTGCTGATCGGCACGCATGATTTCAGCGCCTTCCGGGCCGCGGCCTGCCAGGCCCTGAGCCCGGTGAAGGAATTGCGGCGCATCGAGATCAGCCGTCGCGGGGCTTACTGGCGCTTCGATTTCGATGCCAGTGCCTTCCTGCACCACATGGTGCGCAACCTGATGGGCTGCCTGGTCGCCGTGGGGCAGGGCAGCCGCCCGGCGTCCTGGGTCGCCGAGGTGCTGGCCTCGCGCAGCCGCGCGAGGGCGGCGCCGACCTTCGCGGCCGACGGACTCTACTTCCTGGGCCCGTACTACGATGCCGACCATGGCCTGCCCGAGCGCACGCCTGCTTTCGACTGGCTGCCCTGAGCGTCGCCCCGTGAATCTCCACCGCACCCGCATCAAGATCTGTGGCCTGACCCGCGAGGCGGATGTCGACGCGGCCGTCGCCGCCGGCGCCGACGCGATCGGCCTGGTGTTCTACGCGAAGAGCCCGCGTGCGGTGACGCTCGAGCGTGCGGTGGCGCTGGCGAGGCGGCTGCCACCCTTCGTGACGCCGGTGGGGCTCTTCGTCAACGCCGAGTCGGCCGAGATCAGCGCGGCCTGCATGGCGATCCCGACGCTGCTGCTGCAGTTCCACGGCGACGAGACCCCGGCCGACTGCGAGGCGCCCGGGCGGCCTTTCCTGCGCGCTGCGCGGATGGCGCCGGGGTTCGATTTGTTAGACTTCGCTTCCTGCTACAGGAGCGCCTGCGGCCTGCTGCTCGACGCGCATGTCGAGGGCTATGGCGGCGGCGGAAAGGTCTTCGATTGGTCACTTGTTCCTCGAAGCGCGCCCCTTCCGCTCGTTTTGTCTGGTGGGTTGAATCCAGCAAACGTGGCCGACGGCGTGCGGCAGCTGCGGCCCTGGGCCGTTGACGTGAGCTCCGGTGTCGAGAGCGCCAAGGGCATCAAGGATGCCGACGCGATCCACCGGTTCTGTGCTGCCGTGAGAGAGGCCGACGCCGCCTGAGGGGCGCCGAGCCCCTCGACTTCGAGACCCGATCCATCATGTTGAACTACGAGCAACCCGACGCCACGGGCCATTTCGGCCCCTACGGCGGCACCTTCGTCGCCGAGACGCTGATCCATGCGCTCGACGAACTGAAGGCCGCCTACGAGCGCTACCGCAACGATCCCGAGTTCATCGCCGAGTTCAAGCGCGAGCTGGCCCACTTTGTCGGCCGGCCCAGCCCGGTCTACCACTGCGACCGGCTGTCTCGCGAACTCGGCGGCGCGCAGGTCTACCTGAAGCGCGAGGACCTCAACCACACCGGCGCGCACAAGGTCAACAACACCATCGGCCAGGCGCTGCTGGCCAAGCGCATGGGCAAGCCGCGCGTGATCGCCGAGACCGGCGCCGGCCAGCATGGCGTGGCCACCGCGACGATCTGTGCGCGCTACGGCCTCGAATGCGTGGTCTACATGGGCAGCGAGGACATCAAGCGCCAGTCGCCCAACGTCTACCGCATGAAGCTGCTCGGCGCGACGGTCGTGCCGGTCGAGTCCGGCAGCAAGACGCTGAAGGACGCGCTCAACGAGGCGCTGCGCGACTGGGTCACCAACGTCGAGAACACCTTCTACATCATCGGCACGGTGGCCGGCCCGGCGCCCTACCCGGCGATGGTGCGCGACTTCCAGCGCGTGATCGGCGACGAGTGCGTCGAGCAGATGCCGCGGATGATCGGCCGCCAGCCCGACGCGGTGCTGGCCTGTGTCGGCGGTGGCAGCAACGCGATGGGGATCTTCTACCCCTACATCCGCCACGAGGGCGTGCGGCTGATCGGCGTCGAGGCCGCCGGCCACGGGCTCGACAGTGGCAAGCACTCCGCCTCACTGCAGCGCGGCGCGCCCGGGGTGCTGCACGGCAACCGCACCTACCTGCTGCAGGACGCCAACGGCCAGATCACCGAGACGCACTCGATCTCGGCCGGCCTCGACTACCCCGGCGTCGGCCCCGAGCATGCCTACCTCAAGGACATCGGCCGCGCCGAATACGTCGGCATCACCGACGACGAGGCGCTGGCGGCCTTCCACCGCCTGTGCCGCACCGAAGGCATCATCCCGGCGCTCGAGTCCAGCCACGCGGTCGCCTACGCGATGAAGCTGGCGCCGACGATGCGGCCCGACCAGCACATCCTGGTGAACCTCAGCGGGCGCGGCGACAAGGACATCGGGACCGTCGCCGACCTGTCGGGGGCCGACTTCTACTGCCGCCCCTCGTGCCGCGGGCAGACCATCAAGACCGGCGTGGCCAAGGTGGAGGTGCAGCGATGAGCCGCATTGCCGCAACCTTCGCCGCGCTGAAGGCGCAGCGCCGCACCGCGTTGATTCCCTATGTTTGCGCCGGTGACCCCCACGCCGACGCGACCGTCGAGATCATGCTGGCGATGGCCGAGGCCGGCGCCGACGTGATCGAGCTCGGCGTGCCGTTCTCGGACCCGATGGCCGACGGCCCGGTGATCCAGAAAGCCTCGGAGCGTGCGCTGGCCAGGGGCATCGGCCTGCCGCAGGTGCTCGAGATGGTCCGCGGCTTCCGCGCGAAGAACGGGCACACGCCGATCGTGCTGATGGGCTATGCGAACCCCATCGAGTGCTACGGCAGCGAGCGTTTCGTCGCCGACGCCCAAGCGGCTGGTGTCGACGGCGTGCTGGTGGTCGACTACCCGCCGGAGGAGTGCGAGACCTTCGCCGCGCAGCTCACGCGCGCCGGCATGGACCCGATCTTCCTGCTCGCGCCGACCTCGACCGAGGCGCGCATGAAGCACGTCGGGCGCATCGCCACTGGCTACGTCTACTACGTCTCGCTGAAGGGCGTGACCGGTGCCGGCCACCTCGACGTCGGCGACGTCGCGAAGATGCTGCCGCGCATCCGCCAGCATGTGCAGGTGCCGGTCGGTGTCGGCTTCGGCATCCGCGACGCCGCCACCGCGAAGGCGCTGGCCGCGGTGTGCGACGCCGTCGTCATCGGCTCGCGCCTCGTGCAGCTGCTCGAGGCCGCGCCGCGCGAGCAGGTCGCCGCGGCCGGGCGCGATTTCATTGCGGAGGTCCGTGAGGCCCTCGATCAAACCGCAGGAGTGAAGGCATGAGCTGGCTCGAGAAACTGCTGCCGCCGAAGATCCAGCCCACCGACCCGAACGAGCGTCGCTCGGTCCCGGAGGGCCTGTGGATCAAGTGCCCGTCCTGCGAGACGGTGCTCTACAAGACCGACCTGGAGCAGAACGCCAACGTCTGCCCCAAGTGCAGCCACCACCACCGCATCAACGCGCGCTCGCGGCTCGACGGCTTCCTCGACCCCGAGGGCCGCTACGAGATCGGGCAGGAGGTCGTGCCGGTCGATCCGCTGAAGTTCAAGGACAGCAAGAAGTACCCCGAGCGCATCAAGCAGGCCATGGAGGCCACCGGCGAGACCGACGCGCTGATCGTGATGGGC
>DATMJX010000074.1:0-7425 GCA_035553715.1 Methylibium sp. | reverse complement strand
GCGCTCGGCGCCGGCGCCTCCGAGGTCTACCTGATCGAGGAGCCGATGGCCGCGGCGATCGGCGCCGGCCTGCCGGTGTCGGAGGCCTCCGGCTCGATGGTCGTCGACATCGGCGGCGGCACCACCGAGGTCGGCGTCATCTCGCTCGGCGGCATGGTCTACAAGGGCTCGATCCGCGTCGGCGGCGACAAGTTCGACGAGGCCATCATCAACTACATCCGCCGCAACTACGGCATGCTGATCGGCGAGCCGACCGCCGAGGCCATCAAGAAGACCATCGGCTCGGCCTTCCCGGGCTCCGAGGTGCGCGAGATGGAAGTCAAGGGCCGCAACCTCTCCGAGGGCGTGCCGCGCAGCTTCACGATCAGCAGCAACGAGATCCTCGAAGCGCTGACCGATCCGCTGAACCAGATGGTCAGCGCCGTCAAGAACGCGCTCGAGCAGACCCCGCCGGAGCTCGGCGCCGACATCGCCGAGCGCGGCATGATGCTGACCGGCGGCGGCGCGCTGCTGCGCGACCTGGACCGCCTGCTGGCCGAGGAAACCGGCCTGCCGGTGCTGGTCGCCGAAGACCCGCTGACCTGCGTCGTGCGCGGCTGCGGCATGGCGCTGGAGCGCATGGAGCGCCTGGGCGCGATCTTCACCTCCGAGTGACCGCCGCGCGATGAAGCCCCGGAGCCGGCGCGTCGTGCACGTGGCCGGCTTCTTCGCTTGCGCGCCCTGCCCGCTGAGCATGTTCGCCTCCACGTCGCTTCGCTCCTGCCCCGAGGCCCCGCGAGGGGCCCCTTCGTGGCCCTGGGGGCGCTCAGCCGCCTCGGGACGGCCCTTCGGCGACTGAGCCCCCGATGCCGCTCGGTACCCTGGACCGCACGCCGCCGCCCTTCTTCAAGCAGGGCATGTCGGCGCTGTCGAAGCTGGTGTTCTTCTCGGCGCTGGCGGTCTTCCTGATGGCGGCCGACACGCGCTTCAAGCTGACCCAGCCGATGCGCGCCGCCCTGGCCACCGCACTGCACCCGGTGCAGCTCGCGCTGCTCGCGCCGCTGCAGGCGCTGCAGACGGTGCAGGACTATTTCGGAGGGCTGGCCGACGCGCGCGAGCGCGAGGCGGTGGCCCTGCGGCGGCTCGCGGCCCAGTCCGAGCGCGCGTCGCGTGTCGAGCGCCTGATCGCCGAGAACGAGCGCCTGCGCGCCCTGCTCGAGTTGCGCAGCGCCTTCAGCGTGCGCAGCGTCGCCGCCGAGGTGCTCTACGAGGCACCCGACCCCTACACCCGCAAGATCGTGATCGACCGCGGCCAGACGCACGGCGTGGTGGCCGGCGCGCCGGTGATCGATGCGGCCGGCGTGCTCGGCCAGGTCACGCGCGCCTACCCGCTGGCCGCCGAGGTGACGCTGCTGACCGACAAGGACGCGGCGATTCCGGTGCTCAACACCCGCACCCAGACGCGCGCGGCCGCCTACGGCGACCCGGCCGGTGTGGCGGCCGGCGCCGGCATGGAGCTGCGCTTCCTGGCCAACAACGCCGACGTCAAGCCCGGCGATGTGCTGCACACCTCGGGCGTCGACGGCGTCTACCCCTCGGGCCTGCCGGTCGCGACGGTGGTCGCGGTGGACCGCCAGACCGGCTCGACCTTCGCGAAGGTCACGCTCGCGCCGACCGCGCGACCGGACACGGTCCGCCACGTGCTGGTGCTCGAGCCGCTGTACCTGCAGATGCCGCCGCGCCCGGTCGAGCCGTCGGCGAGCGCGCCGAGCGCTGCGCCGCGCCGCGCCGGCACCGAGAAGCCTGCCCGCGCCGGGAGGACGGCGCCATGATCATGCGACCCGGCTCCGACCAGCTGCTGCTGCCGGTCAACCCGCTGTTCATGTGGGGCTCGCTGCTGCTGGCCCTGATGGCCAATCTGGTGCCGCTCGGTCGCAACCCGGCGATGCCCGACCTGCTGGCGTTGGCGCTGGTGTTCTGGAACGTGCACCAGCCACGCCGCGTCGGTGTCGGCGCGGCCTTCGCCTTCGGCCTGCTGATGGACGTGCACCAGGGCGCCCTGCTCGGCCAGCACGCGCTGGCCTACACGCTGCTGAGCTTCTTCGCGATCATGATGCACCGCCGGCTGCGCTGGTTCGGCGTGCCCTCGCAGGCGGTGCAGGTGCTGCCGCTGTTCGTCGCGGCGCATCTGGTGTCGGCGCTGGTGCGGCTGGCCACCGGGGACGTCTTCCCCGGCTGGAACCTGCTGATCGCGCCGCTGGTCGAAGCGCTGCTGTGGGCGCCGGCCAGCTGGCTGCTGCTGGCGCCGCAGCGCCGCGCGCCGGACCGGGACGAGAACCGGCCCCTGTGACCGGCGCCGCCCCGAGGGATCCGTGGCCGCGATGACCGAACTGAAGGACCTGGACCAGGAGCTGTCCGGCTTCCGGCTACGCCTGCTCGCTGCGGCGCTGATGGTGCTGATCGGCTTCGGTCTGCTGGTCGCGCGCCTGGTGCACCTGCAGGTGCAGCGCCACGACGAGCTGTCGACGCGCGCCGAGAGCAACCGCATCGCGGTGCTGCCGGTGGTGCCCAACCGCGGGCTGATCCTCGACCGCCACGGCGTCGTGGTGGCGAGCAACTACTCGGCCTACACGCTCGAGATCACGCCGTCGAAGGTCGCCGACCTGGAGGGCCTGATCGACGCGCTCGCCGAGGTCGTGCCGATCGAGACGCGCGACCGCAAGCGCTTCAAGCGCCTGCTGGAGGACTCCAAGAGCTTCGAGTCGGTGCCGATCCGCACCAAGCTCAGCGACGAGGAGGTGGCGCGCTTCACCGCCCAGCACTTCCGCTTTCCCGGCGTCGAGCTGAAGGCGCGGCTGTTCCGCAGCTACCCCTACGGCGAGATCGGCAGCCATGTGCTGGGCTACATCGGCCGCATCAACCAGGCCGAGAAGGCCGCGATCGACGAGACCGAGGACGCGCCGAACTACCAGGGCACCGACTACATCGGCAAGCTCGGCATCGAGCAGAAGTACGAGGGCGAGCTGCACGGCCGGACCGGCTTCGAGGAGGTCGAGACCAGCGCCGGCGGGCGCGCCGTGCGGCGCCTGCGCGCCGGCGCGCCGACCTCGGGCAACACGGTGCAGCTGTCGATCGACATCAAGCTGCAGGCGCTCGTCGAGCAGCTGTTTGGGGAGCGCCGCGGCGCGCTGGTGGCGATCGACCCGCGCAACGGCGAGGTGCTGGCCTTCGTCAGCAAGCCGACCTTCGACCCCAACCTGTTCGTCGACGGCATCGACGCCGAGAGCTGGCGCGAGCTCAACGAGGACATCGACAAGCCGCTGCTCAACCGCGCGCTGCGCGGCACCTACCCGCCGGGTTCCACGTTCAAGCCCTTCATGGCGATGGCGGCGCTCGACAGCGGCAAGCGCGGCCCGCACGTCATCATCCAGGACAACCTGACCTTCAGCTTCGGCGGCCGCGTGTTCGGCAGCCCGGAAAGCGACCGCCCCGGGCCGAAGGACATGCGGCTGGCCATCGTCGGTTCGTCCAACGTCTACTTCTATTCGCTGGCCAACGAGATGGGCGTGGACCTGATCCACGACGAGCTGAAGCCCTTCGGCTTCGGCCGCAAGACCGAGATCGACCTGCTCGGCGAGGTCACCGGCGTGCTGCCGTCCACCGAGTGGAAGCGCAAGACCTACAAGCGCCCCGAGCAGCAGAAGTGGTACGCCGGCGAGACCATCTCGCTGGGCATCGGCCAGGGCTACAACAACTTCACGATGCTGCAGCTGGCCACGGCCACCGCCACGCTGGCCAGCGGCGGGCAGCGCTACAAGCCGCGCCTGACGCGCGAGATCGTCGACGCGGCCAGCGGCGAGAAGCGCCGCATCGCCAGCGACGCGCTCGACCCGCTGCCACTGCAGCCCGAGCACGTGGCCGTGATCCGCGACGCGATGGCCGGCGTGCCCAAGGAGGGCACCTCGCGCGCCGCCTTCGCGGGCGCCGCCTACGCCAGCGGCGGCAAGACCGGCACGGCACAGGCGATCGGTCTGCGCGCCGGCGAGAAGTACAGCCAGATCAAGGCCGACGAGCGCAAGCGCGACCACTCGCTGTACGTCGCCTTCGCGCCGGTCGAGGCGCCGACGGTGGCGCTGGCGGTGATCGTCGAGAACGCGGGCTTTGGCTCGACCTCGGCGGCGCCGATCGCGCGCCGCGTGTTCGACTACCTGCTGACCGGCACCTACCCGAGCGAAGAGGACATCGTGCTGACGCGCGAGGGCAAGACCACCGCGCCGGTCGGCACGCCGCGGGCCGTCGCCGACGTGGCGCTGTTGCCGGTGATCCCCGTCGGCGTGGCCACCGCCGCGGCGCCCGCCGCCCCCGCGCCGCCGCCCGCGCCGGCGGCGTCGGCCGCGACCGACAAGCTGGCGCAGGCCGCGCCGGGAGCTGCGCGATGAGCGCCGTCTTCGACCAGCCGCCGCCCTGGCAGCGCGCGCTGCGCGTGTTCCGCGGCTTCGACGGGCCGCTGGCGGTGGCGATCCTGATCCTGGCCGCCTTCGGTCTGGTGACGATGTACTCGGCCGGCTACGACCACGGCACGCGCTTCGCCGACCACGGCCGCAACATGCTGATCGCCGCCGGCGTGATGTTCCTCGTCGCGCAGCTGCCGCCGCAGCGGCTGGCGCAGCTCGCGGTGCCGCTGTACGTCGTCGGCGTCGCGCTGCTGCTCGGCGTCGAGTTCTTCGGCATCACGAAGAAGGGCGCGACGCGCTGGCTGGACCTGCAGGTCACGGTCATCCAGCCCAGCGAGCTGCTGAAGATCGCCACGCCGCTGATGCTGGCCTGGTGGTTCCAGCGCCGCGAGGGCCGCCTGCAGGCCACCGACTTCGTGGTGGCCTTCGTGCTGCTCGCGGCGCCGGTGGCGCTGATCGTCAAGCAGCCGGACCTCGGCACCGCGATCCTGGTGCTGATGGCGGGGCTGTACGTGATGTTCTTCGCCGGCCTGAGCTGGAGGCTGATCCTGCCGGTGGTGGGGGCTGGGGCGATCGGCGTGGCGCTGCTGGTGTTCTTCCAGGACGCGCTGTGCGCGCCCGGTCTCGACTGGCGCGTGCTGCACGACTACCAGAAGCAGCGCGTGTGCACGCTGCTCGACCCGGCCAAGGATCCGCTCGGCAAGGGCTTCCACATCCTGCAGGGCATGATCGCGATCGGCTCCGGCGGCGTCTGGGGCAAGGGCTTCATGATGGGCACCCAGACCCACCTGGAGTTCATCCCCGAGCGCACCACCGACTTCATCTTCGCGGCCTTCTCCGAGGAGTTCGGCCTGCTCGGCTGCCTGGGACTGCTGCTCGGCTTCACCTTCCTGATCTTCCGCGGCCTGATGATCGCCAGCGAGGCCCCGACGCTGTTCGCGCGGCTGATGGCCGGCGCGGTGACGCTGTCCTTCTTCACCTATGCGATGGTCAACATGGGCATGGTCAGCGGCATCCTGCCGGTGGTCGGCATCCCGCTGCCCTTCGTCAGCTATGGCGGCACCGCGATGGTCACGCTGGGACTGGGGCTGGGCATCCTGATGTCGGTGGCGCGCAGCAAGCGGCTGATGCAGAGCTGAGCCCCGCGCCGTAGGCGTGGGGATCGGAGCCGAGGCGAAGCTCTGGTGCGCGCGACGCAGCAGCGCGGCGACCGGTTTGGCCGTGCGGAGCGCGCGAGCTAGCGGCCCCGCATCGCTGTCCACAGCCGGCGCAGCCGTCCGCGCGGCGGTGCCGGCAGCGATGGGGCGGCGCGCGGGCGGCGGCCCAGGCCGCCGCCGGGGCGGCTGAGGAAGGTGGCCTCGACGTCCAGCGTCGCGCGCACGCCGAGGTCCTCGCGGTGCGCGGCCAGCCAGCCGTCGGCCGCGCGCCGGCCCAGCGCGTGCAGCCCGTCGAGGAAGGTCGCGTCGGTGTTGAGCTTGCTGCTGGCGTTGAAGGGCGCCAGCCCCTCGTCGTCGGCGATCATGTGCAGCCGCAGGTCCTTGTACTGGCCCGGGTCGAGCCGGCCTTCGCGCACCAGGCGCGAGACGAAGGCGATTGCGCGCAGCTCGGCCACCAGGCTGGCGTTGAAGGTCACCTCCGACAGGCGGTCGATGATCTCGACGCTGCGCATCGGCGTGCCCTCGCGCTGCAGCGGATTGATCTTGACCAGCAGGAAGTCGAGCGCGTCGCTGTGATAGATCAGCGGGTAGATCGCCGGGTTGCCGGTGTAGCCGCCGTCCCAGTAGGGCTCGCCGCCGATCTCGACGGCCTGGAACAGGAAGGGCAGGCAGGCCGAGGCGAGCAGCGCGTCGATCGACAGCTCCGTGCCGGTGAACACGCGTGCCTGGCCGGTGCGCACGCTGGTCGCGGTGATGAACAGCGGGATCTCGCAGCGCCGCAGCGCGGCCTCGTCGACATGGCGGCGCGCGATCTCGCGCAGCGGGTTCAGGTTCAGCGGGTTGAACTCGTAGGGGCTGAAGGTGCGGAAGAAGCCGTTGAGCCACTGGTAGGCCGGCTGCTTGTCGAAGTTGTAGCCGCTCGCGGCCGCGCCGGGCTGCGACAGCGAGAAGGGCGAGAAGGTCTGGCCGCTGCTGCTGACATCGCGCCAGAAGGCGGCCAGCGCGGCGCGCGCGCCCGCGCGCCCGCCGCGGGCGAAGCCGGTGGCCAGCACGCCGGCGTTCAGCGCGCCGGCGCTGGTGCCGGAGACCGCGGCGAAGGCGAGCGACTCGTCCTCGAGCAGCCGGTCCAGCACGCCCCAGGTGAAGGCGCCGTGCGAGCCGCCCCCTTGCAGCGCGAGGTTGACGCGGCAGGGGCTGGCGGTGCGGCTCATCGGGGCTCCCAGGCTACGGGTTTACCCCAGTCTACGTGAGCGCAACCGGCTCAGCGCAGCCGCTTGATCAGGCTCGAAGTGTCGAGACGCTGGCCGCCCTGGGCCTGCACGTCGGCATAGAACTGGTCGACCAGCGCGGTGACCGGCAGGCGCGCGCCGTGGCGCCGGGCCTCCTCCAGGCACAGGCCGAGGTCCTTGCGCATCCAGTCGACCGCGAAGCCGAAGTCGAACTTGTCGTCGATCATCGTCGGGCCGCGGTGGTCCATCTGCCAGCTCTGCGCCGCGCCCTTGCCGATCACGCCGAGCACCGCCTTCATGTCCAGCCCGGCCTTCTGGCCGAAGGCGATGGCCTCGCTCAGGCCCTGCACCAGGCCGGCGATCGCGATCTGGTTGACCATCTTCGCCAGCTGGCCCGAGCCGGCCGCACCGAGCAGCGTCACCGCCTTCGCGTAGGCCATCGCGACCGGCTCGACGCGCTCGAACGCGGCCGCGTCACCGCCGCACATGATGGTCAGTGCGCCGTTGATCGCGCCGAGGTTGCCGCCCGAGACCGGCGCGTCGATGAAGGCCAGGCCGCGCGATCGCGCCGCGGCGTCGAGCTCGCGCGCGATGTCGGCCGAGGCG